>JADGPC010000102.1 GCA_017882645.1 Streptosporangiales bacterium
GCGAGTTCCCGTTCCAGCCACTGACGCTGACGGCCCCCGCTGTAGCCGTGCAGGTAGGGGTCGAAGCCGCGGGCGCGGTAGCCGGGCACGTTGTCGCGGCGCAGACCGCTGAAGCCGCCGTCCTGCAGGCAGACGTCGTCGTTATTGAGGGCGAGGATCCGGACCGGGCCGGCCGTGAAGGCGTACCAGTTACCGCGGAACGCCGGGGTGCCGTTGCCCGGCAGGTCGAATCTGGTCTGGTACGACAGGTAGCCCTGCGGTCCGTTTCCCGCCTCGTTCTCGTGGTTACCCGGTGTGGGCATCCAGGGCCGCAGCCGTGCCGAGCGGGTGATGTTGCGGAAATAGGAGGTCCACGTCGCGACCGGCTGGTCGCTGGCGTTGGCGTAGCACAGGTCGCCGTTGAGCAGGTGGAAGAGCGGATCGAGCCGGTCGACCGCGTCGACCACATAGCTCGCGTTCACCGAGTTCGGCCCGTAGCCCAGGCCAACCGGCTCGGGGACGGACTGGTCGCCGAAGCTCGTGAAGCGGAACGGGCCGGACCGGCTGCGCGGACCGGTCCTGAAGGTGCCCGCCGCGGGCGGCGACCCATCGTGCACCACCTCGTAGGCGTACTGCGTGCCTGATTCGAGGGAGCCGATGCTGGCGTGATAGGTGAAGACGGTCTCGCCGGTTAGCGCATCGATGTAGACCCGCTCGTCGGCCTCCACCTGGCTGCCGAGGAACGGCGAGGCGGTTCCGCCGGCCGGCCCTACCCGCAGCCGCGGCCTGGCCACGGCCGCCTGCGCGGCCCAGGAGACAGCGATCTGCGAGGCCGCGTCTGAGCCGAACTGGAGGTGTATCTGCTCGGGTGCGGGAGCCCCTGCTGAATCCGGACGATGGACAAGTGGGGCCGCGTTGCGGCCGGTCAGCATGGAGCTAGCCCCCGTAATTAGTCGCTTCGCGCGGATTGGTGCTACTTCTATGATGACGGCCGCGTTTGCCTAGGCGGTTCACCGGGGGTGAACGTCCGCGGTCCGCCCTGTGAAAGCTCGCCCGAAAACAGCGTCTATGCCCGAGCGCGCGGACCGCTGCCGTCGTAGCATCGGGCTAGCGGATCCCCGACAGGAGGCTGAATGCCACCCGGCTACCTCGATCCCCGGCTGCTCGGCCGGTCGGGAATCGAGGTGTCGGCCCTGTCACTCGGATCATGGCGCACCTACGAGCGGCTCCCGGCCGATACCGGCGTCGCGATCTTGCGCGCTGCCCGCGATGCGGGCATCAGCTTCTTCGACGATGCCCGCTACAACGACGAGACGGGCCAGGCTCCGCTCGCGACGGGATATTCGGAAGTCGTGTTCGGGAACTTGTTCCGCGCCGCGGGGCTGCGGCGGCACGAGGTTGTCGTCGCCAACAAGCTGTGGTGGGAGTTCTGGCCCGAGCAGGGCGCCGGGGCTGAGCTGGACGCGTCCTTGCAGCGGATGGGCTTCGATTACGTCGACCTGATCTACGCCAGCGAGCCACCGCGCAATATGAGCGTGACCGACCTCGTCGGCGCGGTGGGCGGGCTGATCGCCGCGGGCAAGGCCAGGGCATGGGGCATCCTCAACTGGCCGGCCAGCACGATCAGCCAGGCGACCGGCGCCGCCGCCGGGCTGTCGGTCCCGCCGCCGTGCGCGGCGCAGCTGCCCTACAGCTTGGTCCGCCGCTCGCCGGCGCAGGACGCCGAGATGACACGGGCCCTCGGCGAGGCGGGCGCCAGCGTCGTCGCCTCGTTCTGCCTCGAAGGCGGCGTCCTGAGCGGGAAGTACCGCCAGCCAGGGACGGCCGGCCGCGCGGCGGCAACGCTGGACCAGCCGCGGGCCGGGCCGGCCATCGCGGCCGCCGCCGAGCTGGCCCTCCTGGCGGACCGGCTCGCGGCTAGCCCGGCCGCGCTGGCGCTAGCCTTCGCGCTGGCCAGCCCGGCGGTCGCCAGCGTGCTGTTCGGGGCGACGAGTGCTGCGCAAGTGCGCTCGAACTGCGAGGCCGTGAGCTTGCTTGGTCGGCTCAGCCTGGCTGACCTGGACGATCTTCGCCGCGTCGGCCTACCAGAGGTCGCCGCTGGTGAGCACGTAGACGAACGGCACCAGCGGGATGATGCTGAAGATGGCCCAGGCCACCTTCGGGCCGGTGGCCAAGTCGGACCGGGTCGCGAGGTCGATCCAGATCAGCACGACCGCGAGCGGGTGGATGAAGCAGACGAGAATCTCGATTAGCTTTTTCACCATTCGCAATCTACTCCGAACGGGAGAGCTGGCTGATGTCCGAGGCGGCGATGCGGACGCAAGCTGACGCGGTGAGCGAGGCGGTGGCGGCGGCGCGGGCGGGCTACGCCGACCGCCGCCCGCTGACCTCGGCCCTGCACGACCGGGCACAGGCATTCCTGCCGGGCGGCAATACCAGGTCGGTGCTGTATCACCGGCCATTCCCGCTGCGGATCGCGCGGGCCTGGGACGCCGTGCTCGAAGACGTCGACGGCTATCAGTACGTCGACCTGCTCGGCGAGTACTCCGCCGGGCTATACGGGCACTCGAACC
>JADGPC010000103.1 GCA_017882645.1 Streptosporangiales bacterium
GAGCACCTGCGACCTGAGCACGGTGTAGAACAGCCAGGTCCGGATGATCTCGTGCGCCTGCGGCCGCAGGTCCATCGGGTAGACCCTGGCGAACAGGTCATCGTCGGCCGTCCAGCCGCCGGCGATCTGCGGGGTCAGCGACGACGTCGCCCAGGTGTCCATCACGTCCCGGTCGCCGGTGAACCCGCCGGGCACGTCCCGCTGGCCGGCGCAGTACCCGGGCGGAGTGTCGGCCATCGGGTCGACCGGCAGCGCGTCATCGGCGGCCGTGACGGGAGAGCCGTAGTCGGGCGCCCCGTCCGCGCCGAGCGGGTACCAGACCGGGATCGGGACGCCGAAGTACCGCTGGCGGCTGATCAGCCAGTCTCCGGTCAGGCCGTTGACCCAGTTCTCGTACCGGACGCGCATGTGCGGCGGGTGCCAGGTCAGCTCGCGACCCCGGTCGAGCAGCTTCTGGCGGAGCGCGGGATCGCTGCTGCCGTTGGTCACGTACCACTGCCGGGCGCTGATGATCTCGAGCGGCGCATCCCCTTTCTCGTAGAACTTCACTGGGTGGCGCACCGGCTCGGCGGGCCCGCGCAGCGCGCCGGCGGCTTCGAGCAGCTCGGCGGCCCGCTTCCTGGCCGCCCGCGCGGTCAGCCCGGCAAGCTCCGCGTAGGCGGCTCGCCCCGCAGGAGAGGTGATCGCCTCGGGTGGCTCGGCCAGCAGGCGGCCGTCCTGGCCGAGCGCCGGCCTGGTCGCCAGCCCGAGATCCCGCCACCAGGTCACGTCGGTCGTGTCGCCGAACGTGCAGACCATGGCAATGCCGGTGCCCTTGGCCGGGTCGGCCAGGTGGTGTCCGAGGATGGGCACGCTGACCCCGAACAGCGGTGTCGTGGCCGTGGTTCCGATCAGGTCGCGGTACCGCTCGTCCTGCGGGTGCGCGACCAGCGCCACGCAGGCCGGCAGCAGCTCGGGCCTGGTCGTCGCGACGACGATGTCGGTGCTGGCCCCGGTGCCGGGCAGGCCGAAGGCGAGCCGCCAGTAACTGCCGGGCAGCTCGCGGTCCTCGATCTCGGCCTGGGCCACCGCGGTGCCGAAGGTCACGTCCCACAGCACCGGCGCCTGCGCCTGGTAGGCGTCACCGCTGGCCAGTGCCCGCAGGAACGCGCGCTGGGAGACCGCCGCGGGAGCGTCATCGATCGTGCGGTAGCTGGTCGACCAGTCCACCGACAGCCCGAGCCGGCGCCACGCTTCCTCGTACGCGCGCTCGTCGCGCTCGGTCAGTTCCCGGCACAGCTCGATGAAGTTCCGCCGGGACACCGGCAGCCTCGCGGCTCGGCTTGATGCGGGCCGGTCAGGACCCGGCAGCTCCAGGTCAGGATCGTAGGGGAGTGACGGGTCACAGCTGATCCCGTAGTAGTTCTGCACCCGCCGCTCGGTGGCCAGGCCGTTGTCGTCCCAGCCGACCGGGTAGAAGACTTCCCTGCCGCACATGCGCTGAAAGCGCGCCACGGTATCGGTGTGCGTGTATGAGAACGCATGACCCAGGTGCAGCGAACCGCTTGCCGTCAGCGGCGGGGTGTCGATCGAGTAGATCTCGCTGCGGCTCTTGGTTCGGTCAAACTTGTACTACCCGCCCCATTTCCCACGCCAGCGACCACTTATCCTCGATGCCGTCCAGCGTTGGCTTGGCGGGCACGAGCGGGGCGGCAATGGGATCGGAGTTCATGCCGCCGATAATAGCGCGCCGGCGCCTACCGGGCACGCCACAGCTTCCCGACGGCAACGGCCCCCGCCGCGTTCTCACGGCGGGGGCCGTTGCAAGCCGGTCAGACCGGCTCGCGCCTAGCTCTTGGGCTGGGTGAGCGCCGGGCATCCGCCGGAGATCTCCGGGTTCGCCTTCACGGCCGACGTGACCGTTCCGCCGAACCGGGCCACATCCGGCGTGCCGTACTGAGCGGCCCGGCCGAAGTTACGGGTGGTAACACCGGAGATGACATTTCCGAAGTTCCACACGCAGGCGCCGGTCGGGAACAGCCCGGGCCCGACGTTCTGGCCCTTCTTGTTGGTCAGCGTCCAGAACGGATAGAACTTCGCGCCGACCGGCGGGGTCACGCACAGGTTCCCGTTGAAGACGTTGCACAAGAACGCCGATCCGGGCGCGTCGGTCTCAAACTGGATCTTCGGGTACGTATGACCGGACTGATCGAACGGGCCGGCGTACCTGAACGACGTCGGCACGTTCGACGACCCGTTCGGCCACGTGTGCGGCTGGTAGGACATGCCGTCGAAGTCCAGGTCACCGTTCTGGAACCGGTTGTCGCCGCACAGGTTGACCGGCGAGGTCTCCCTGATGGCCTTGCCGCCGACGATCACCGTCCTAGTGCCCTGCGGCAGGCAGATGCCGTCCGCGTACTCGCACAGCTGGCCGCTGGCGAAGTTATTGCTCGGGCAGGCGATCGGGCCGGTCGTGCCTTCGGTGGTGGCACCCTTGCAGACCCCGGTGCGCGGGTTGCAGCCGCCCTCGCCCTTGGCCGGACGGCGATGAGAGCGGCCTTCGTTGCCGCCGACGCAGGTGTCCGAGGTGCTCTTGTCGACGATCAGGCCAGGATCGTTGATCGGGTCCTTGTTGGCCAGCGAGGCGCAGACCTCGGAGTGCCCGATCTCCTGCTGCATCAGCACGCCGCCTTCGAGCGCGGCCCACGGAACCTGGTTCTGCTGCGCAGCGGTGCTGTACTCGGCGTGGAAGGTGTGTGGCGTGCCAGCGCACGTCTTGTAGTTGGTGTTCATGAAGCCATTGCCGGCGCTGGCGGTCATCCGGCCGGTCTGCCCGGTCGTTAGGTCGCTGACGACCGTAGTGAATCCGGTCGGCGGATCGCTGATCGCTACCTTGATCACGTCACCGGAATTCATGAACAGCGTGCGCCTGCCGGGCTGGAAGGTGCTCGCGTCTGCCGTCTGCGGCCCAGGCGGACCGCCCGGCTTCCCGTTGGTCGTCAGGTAGGCGAAGTTAACCGGCTCTTCGCAGTTCGGGTTCAGGTTGACGAAGTTGAACTCCGACTCGAGGCTGTCGATGTTGATCGCCGTGCACCACTTGGTCGCGTTGCAGCTGGCGCTGTCCAGAAACGGCGCGAAGCCCGGCGGGTAGAACTGAAGCTCCATGAAGGCCGAGCCCGCGTCGGTCGGCAGGCCGGAGCCCGTGTTCGTGTCGCTGTCCGGCGTGCAGGGATTCTGCGGGTACGAGCCCGGGTCGCAGATGGGCAGGCCGAACCACGGCGCGACGCTCAGCTCCGCGTATTTGACGACCTTGCCGTTATTGGTCGGCGGCTTGGCCGGGTCCTTCGGCATCTTCATGTAGTACGTCATCGTGTTGCCGGAGCCGGCCGCCGAGGAGATGAACTTCACGCTCGGCTCGTCGTGGCCGACGTAGTGACGGTTGTCCAAGAAACGGCCGCGATCGTTATAGCTGCTCGCCGGCGCGGCCCACTTCCCGTTCAGCTTCTTCGGGCCGCGCGGATCGACACAGGTCTCCCGGTGAGCGAACGCGACCGGCTTGTACTTCGGGCTCCAGCCGTTGCAGTCGACTTCGCTCACTTTCTTGGGAGCGACGGCATGCGGTGCCCCGGCGGTCACGCGCGCAGTAGCTGGCGCCGCTGCGGCGACGGACAGGCTTGCCAGGGCGAGCACGGGCGCCGCAACCAGCGCCCAGGTCGAACGTCTCTTGAAGGACCAGCGAAATTGCACGCGATTTCCTCTCGGTTGAGGCTTACTTGTGAAAAGGCGCGACTCATATGTACTACTAGTTAGCCCTCGCCACAGAGCTCTTGATACGGGCGGAATCTAACAACGCCAGGTAAGGCGGGTCAAGCATCGGGCCGTTTTACCGGCCGGGCGCCAGCGCGTCGAGCAAGCCGCCGGCCCGGTCGGCGGCCGCGGCCGGATCGGCGTCGGGCGAGCCGACCTGCGGATCCCAGTTGAGGTCATGGAAAACCTCCGTCACGCCGTGGTCGGCGAGCCCGCCGACGTCCGCCCGGATCTGGTCGTGGCTGCCGGACAGGAGCAGCCGGCGCCCGCTGGCATCGCTGGCCGGCTCGCCGGCCCGGACCACGCCGCGGCAGATGATCCGCAGCGCGGCGGGATCACGGCCCGCGGCGGCTGCCGCCTCGCGCACGATCGCGATGCTCTCGCCGATCTTCGACAGGTCGGCCCGGCTTGACGTCACCCAGCCGTCGGCGATCCGGCCGACCCGGCGCAGCGCCACGGGCGCGGCGCCGCCGAGCAGGATCGGCGGGCCGCCCGGCTGGACCGGTCGCGGCAGCACCGTTCCGCGCGGCACGGCGTAGAACTCGCCGCTGAACTCGGCCGGCTGGTCGCCCCAGATCGTGCGGAGCACCCGGACATACTCGGCGGTCCTGGCCCCGCGGCGCTCCATCGACGCGCCGGTCATGGTGAATTCCTCGGGCATCCAGCCGAGCCCGAGTCCGAGATCGAGCCGGCCGGAGGACAGCACGTCGACACTGGCGGCCTGCTTGGCGAGGTAGCCGGGGGAGACGTAAGGGGCGTTGATGACGGCGACGCCCAGCCTGATGCTGGTCGTGACCGCGGCGGCGTAGGCCAGCGCCGCGACCGGGTCGAGCACGCTGTGGTAGACGGGGTCCATGGCCGCGCCCTCGGGAATGATCAGTCGCTGGAACGTCCACAGCGAGGCATAACCGGCCTGCTCGGCGCGGACCGCGAACTGAGAGATGTTCTGCGGGGTGGCCCACGCCCCCGACACCGGCAAGCCGAATCCGATCTTCATTGCCCATACCTTAGCGGCGCCCCGCGCCGGGCCGGAGTAGCGGCCCGAGCCGGACGAGCCGGACGAGCCGGACGAGCCGGACAGCAGATGGGTCCCTGCCGCGTCGCGGCAGGGACCCTTCCCGGTTACCTAGCGATTTCCGATGAGCGTCACTTCGGTTCGGTCAGCGGCGGCCACTGGCCGCAGACCTCAGGATTGGCTCCCACGGTCGAGGTCGCCGTACCGCCGTACCTGGCGAAGTCCGCCACGCCGTACTCCCCCTGGCCGGTGACTTCCGCCAGGACGCCGCGAGCGCAGCCCCACGACAGCGTGACCCCGGCCCCGCCGTGCCCGTAGTTGTGCACCAGCTGACGCCCGCCCGGCAGGGTCTGCGCTTCCAGCCGGACCTGGGGCCGAACCGGCCGCAGGCCGACCCGGTGCGCGAGTACAGGCGCGCCGGCCAGCCGCGGCTCCACGGCGGCACAGCTGGCCAGGATCCGCGCGGCCGTAGCGGGGTCGGGCCGCAGGCTCGCCTCTCCGCGCTCGTGCGTACCGCCAAGGACGACGGTCGCGCCGTGCGGGAAGATATAGCTGACCTGGTCAGGATCGGCGCCCTCGCCGACGAAGAACTCGGTCAGCCCCGGGTTGGCCGCGATCACGACCTGCCCTCGCACCGCGGTGAGCGCCGGGTCGGGGACCAGCTCGCGCGCTCCGATCCCGGTGCAGTTCACGATGACCGGCGCGGCGGAGCGGTCCAGCGCCTCGGCGAGGTCGCGCAGCGGCTGGCCCAGGTGGAACTGGCCGCCCTCGCCGAGCACGAGGTCCATCAGGTAGTCCAGGTAGGCAGGCATGGCGACCACGGGCGCGGTGTACCGCCAGCCTGACGTGTAGCCGCCTGGCAGGTCAGCCGGATCACAGCGGATCAGGCCGCCCGCATCGCGGGCGAACGACGGCGGGTCCGGCCCGGCCATTCCAGGCGAGGCCACCAGACCGCGGAGTTCGCTGACGCCCGCCGCCGACTCGGCGCACAGGTCACGGAACCGGCGCAGGGTCACCTGCGCCCAGTGGTGCACTCGCTGGTCGGCTCCGACGAGGTGGGCGCCCCAGAGCGCTCCGGCCACCGCCGACGTCGTGCGCTGCGGCGGGTCCGCGGCATACACGGTCACGCTCAGCCCGGCCTCGAGCAGGACCAGCGCCGTGCTGAGGCCGGAGACGCCTGCCCCGATGACGAAGACGTCGGGGCTGTCCGCTGGCACCTTCGCAACGTATCTGATCGGGCTGCCGCGCGAATCGGCCGATAGCCACCGACCGCCGGCCGACATATGCTGAGCGCGCGGTCACAAGGAGGCGGCCATGGGCGCTGCAGTCGGAGTCCTCATCGTGGCGGGGGTGATCGCGTTCTTCACTGCGGTCAACCTGCGGGCAGGCCCGCGACCGGCCCGGAACAACGCGAATCCCCGTGGGTCGTCGATCCCCAGACCGGGCAGCGGGTTCCGCCCCCTCCTGGCTCGGATCATCACCGCGGTCATCATGGCGGCGCTGGCGGCGGTCATCACGGCGGCGGCCACATGGGCGGCGGTCACTCGGGCGGCGGTAGCTTCGGCGGCGCGGGCGGCGGCGGTCACCACGGCTGAGCCGCTGACCGGCTCAGCCAGCTGTTCCACCTGATCGGCGTCCGCCGTCCGGGCCGCTAGCCAGCACGGCCGCCTGCCGCGGAGGTCAGCAGGTCATCAGCGATCCGCGGGAGGGCCACGCCGATCGGCTCCCTGATCACCACGGTGGCCCGGTCGTCGTACGGAGTCGGATCCCGGTTGACGACGACCAGGTGCGCGCCCCCGTCGGCGGCCACACCGCACAGGGACGCGGCCGGCTCGACAGTCAGCGTGCTTCCCACCGCGATCATCAGGTCGCAGCCGGCCGCAGCCCGGACAGCCTCGGCCAGGACGGCGCGGTCGAGTGGCTGGCCGAACATCACGGTCGCCGACTTCAGGACGCCGCCGCATCGCTCGCACGGCGGATCGGCTTCGCCCGCCCTGACCCGGTCGAGCGCCGTCGCCATCTCGGCCCGATCGCCGCAGCCGACGCAGACGGTCCAGAACATGGTCCCGTGCAGCTCGAGCACGCGATCAGCTGGCGTGCCCGCCCGCTGGTGCAGGCCGTCGATGTTCTGGGTGATCACCCAGGTGTCGACCGCGCCCGCCAGCCTGGCCAGCGCCGTGTGGGCGGCGTTGGGCACCGCCGACCAGGCCGGGTGCGCGAGCCGGGCCAGCCACGACCGTCGCCGGAGCGCCGGGTCGGTCAGGTAGGCCTGGTAGGTGGAGAGCCGCTCGGCGCCCGGATTGCGGGTCCACAGTCCCTGCGGGCCGCGGAAGTCGGGAATGCCGGAGTCAGTGGAGATGCCGGCGCCGGTCAGCACCGCGATTTTGGTAACGCCGCTGGTCCAGGGCGCGTCGTCCAGCTGACTCATCGTCCCATCGTTGTCGAGCGGCAGGCTTTGAAGCAAACCAGCCGGCCGAGAAATAGGCATCCACAATGGCAAAAGTCGAGACAGCCGGCCGTTTATTACGGTTCAGCCACAATGGGGCGCTGATCTTGCAGCAGCGCGGACGGCGGTGAATCGTGGCGTTGAAGTTTTAGCACTGCGAGTGCGAGGACAGGTCGCGGGTGGATCGTGATTCCCTGGAAATCAGCGGTCTGACGGTCAGGTTCGAAAGCCTGACCGCGCTCGATGACGTCTCGCTGACGGCAGCGCAGCATGCGGTCACCGGAATCATCGGCCCGAATGGCGCGGGCAAGACCACGCTGCTCAACGCGATCTGCGGGTTTGTCCGGCCGGACAAGGGCCAGATCCTGTTCCGGGGAAACGACCTGACCAGGGTCAGGCCGGACCGGCTGGCGGGACTCGGCATCGCGCGGACGCTGCAGTCCGTCGGGCTGTTCCGCGGACTTTCGGTCGCCGAGAACGTGATGGTCGGCGCGACACCGCTGGCGAAGGCGGGTTTCTGGTCGGCACTGGCGGGGCTGCCGAGGTCGGACGCTGACGAGGCTCGGCTGCGGATGATCGCCCTGGAGGCGCTTGACCGGGTGGGTGCCGTCGACCTGGCTGACCGGATGCCGGAGACGCTGGCCCATGGATCGCGCAAGAGGGTCGCGCTGGCCCGTGCCCTGGCAGGCCTGCCCAGGCTGCTGCTGCTCGATGAGCCGGCCAGCGGGCTCCCGGAGGACGAGCTTCCCGAGCTTGGCGAGCTGATCACCTCGATCGCTCAGGATGCGGACGTCTTGGTGATCGAGCATCGGATGGACCTGATGATGTCGGTCTGCGACCACATCTTCGTGCTCGACTTCGGCGTGCTGATCGCCCAGGGCAGCCCGGCTCAGGTTCAGGCCGATCCGCTGGTCACCGAGGCGTACCTGGGCGTGCTCCATGAGTGAGCCCATGGTCGAGCCGGTGCGTGATTCAGCCACCCTGGTCATCGAGGATCTCGTCGCCGGATACGGCGCGGTGCAGGTGCTGCGGGGCGTGTCGGTCACCGCGCCGGCCGGGACGATCACCGCGGTCCTGGGAGCCAACGGCGCGGGGAAGACCACCCTGCTGCGCGCGATCGACGGCTCGGTCAGGCCGCGCCGCGGCCGGATCCGGCTGTCCGGGGCGGACGTGGCCGGCCGCCGGCCAGAAGAAGTGGCCAGGGCCGGGATCGCGCACGTTCCCGAGGGTCAGGGGGTGATCACCGAGCTCACGGTGGCCGAGAACCTCCAGCTCGGGCTGCTGCTGCGGCCGCGTGCCGACCGCAAGGCCGCCCTGGCCGAGATCTACCGGCGGTTCGCCATCCTCGCTGACCGCAGGAACCGGGCCGCGGGGACGCTGTCCGGCGGCGAGCGGCAGATGTTGGTGATCGCCAGGGCACTCGCGACGGCGCCCCGCGTCCTGCTGCTCGACGAGCCGTCGCTCGGGCTGGCGCCGAAGGTCGTCAGCAACGTGCTCGAGCTGATCAAGGGCCTGCGTGACGAGGCGGGCCTGACGATCGTGCTGGTCGAGCAGAACGCCCGGAGCGCGCTGGCGATCGCCGATACCGGGATCGTGCTGAATCTCGGTGCCGTGGTGGCCAGTGCGCCGGCCGCCGCGCTGGCCGCCGACGACGCCCTCCGCCGTCACTACCTGGGATTTTAGGAAGGCAGGGGATGGTCGAGTTCCTGAACTTCACCCTCGAAGGGCTCAGCGCCGGCATGATCTACGCGGCCATCGGGCTCTCGCTCGTGCTGATCTGGCGCGGCACCAGGGTGCTGAACTACGCGCAGGGCGCGATGGCCATGTTCACGTCATACCTGGCGCTGCTCGTCATCAACGCGACGGGCAATTACTGGCTCGGCTTCGCGGTGGCGCTGGCCAGCGGCCTGGTCATCGGAGCGGTCGTCGAGCGGGTCGTGATCAGGCAGGTGACCGGCAAGCCGCCGCTGAACGCCGTCATCGTCTCGATCGGGCTGCTGATCGGCATCGAGGGGCTGGCCGGCCTGCTGTTCGGCTCCAACAACAGGTCGTTTCCGCCCGCTTACTCGATCAACGGGCTGAGCATCGGATCCGTGGCGCTGGGGATCACCTGGAACGACGTGTTCACCGCCGTGGCCGTGCTCGCCGCCGCCGGCGTGTTCGCCGTCGTGTTCAGGTACACCACGGTCGGCCTGCGGCTGCGGGCGACCGCGTTCAGCCCCGCGGTCGCCAGGCTGCTCGGCGTCCGGGTCGGGCGGATGCTGACGCTGGGCTGGGCGCTGGCCGGGCTGCTCGGCGCGCTGGCGGGGATGCTGGTCACCCCGTCGACGTTCCTCAGCCCGAACAGCATGGACGTGATCTTCGTGCTCGGCTTCACCGCCGCGGTGATCGGCGGCCTGGAGAGCCCGGCCGGCGCGGTGGCCGGCGGCCTGATCCTCGGCGTCGTGCTGAGCTACGCGGGCGGCTATCTGAACAGCCAGGTAGTCAACCTGTTCGGGCTGGCCGCGCTGCTGCTGGTCCTGATGCTGCGGCCGAACGGCCTGTTCTCCTCGGCGCCGGCCAGGCGGGTGTAGCCAGATGACCACGACACCCCCGGAGCCGGACCAGACCTCCTCGCCCGATCAGCCGTCGCGGGCCGTTCCGCTCGTCACCAAGCCGTCGCCCCCGGCGGCCGCGCCCCCCGCTGCCGCGCCGCCTCAGTCAGGACGCTTCCGGGTGCCCACGCTGGCCAGGCACCTGGGAGTCGCGGTGCTGGCCGCGGTCGTGCTGGCGATCGCTACGACCATGATCGGCGACTACCGTGACTACGAGCTGGCCGAGATAGCGGCCTTCGTCGTCGCCGTGGCCGGGCTTACCGTGCTGATCGGGCTGAGCGGCCAGATCTCGATCGGGAACGGCGCGTTCATGGCCGTGGGCGGCTACGCGGCCGCCCTGCTCTTCGTGCACCTGCAATGGCCGCTGGCGGCGATCCTGCTCGCCGCGACCGCCGCGGCGGCCCTGGCCGGAGCAATCTTCGGCGTGGCGGCGGCCCGGCTGCGCGGACCGTACCTGGCCGGGGCGACGCTGATGCTCGCGGTCGCGCTGCCCGCGCTGTCCACCCAGTTCCAGAGCGTGCTCGGCGGCGACCAGGGCCTGGGCTTCTACATCAGCGTGCCCGGCTTCCTGGGGATCAATTTCTCGCTGTCCCGCTGGCAGGCCTGGTTCAACTGCGCGGTCGCGCTGCTGGTCCTGATCCTGCTGGCCAACCTGACCAGGAGCAGGGTGGGCCGGAACTGGCGGGCCCTGCGGGACGACGAGGTCGCCGCCTCGCTGGCCGGGCTGAATGTCGCCAGGCTCCAGATCGTCGCCTTCATTGTCAGCGCGGCCTGCGCCGGAGCGGGCGGCGTACTGCTCGCCGTCTGGATCGGGACGGTCTCGACCAGCCTGTTCGCCCTCGGCGTGTCGATCCAGCTGCTGACCGCCGCCGTGCTCGGCGGCCTCGGCAGCCTGGTCGGCGCGATCTGGGGCAGCGCGCTGCTCGTCATCGTGCCCACGTTCCTGGCCAACTTCGCCACCAGCCACGGCATGACCCAGACGACCAGTTCAAGCGTGCCGATCCTGGCCTACGGCGTGGTCCTGATCGCGGTCATGGTCGGTTTCCCCGGCGGGATCCAGGGCGCGCTGGTCCGGTTCTTCAATCTGCGCCGGCGCCGGCCGGCCGATTACCACCAGGAGGAGAAAGGATCGACATGATCAGATCGCACCAGGTGCGGCTCGGCGCCCTCGCCAGCCTCGCCGCCCTGAGCCTGCTGGCCGCCGCATGCAGCAGCTCGGGAGGCAGTTCGGGCGGCGGCAGCAAGGGCGGCGGCCGCACGGCGTCCGACGTCGGCATCACGCCGACGACGATCACGATCGGCAGCCACCAGCCGCTGACCGGGATCGCCGCCCCCGGCTACAGCGAGATCGCGCCGGCCGCCAACGCGTACTTCAGCTACGTGAACGCGCACGGCGGCATTTTCGGTCGCAAGATCGTCTACAAGTACCTGAACGACCAGTACAACCCGACGATCACGTCGACCGTCGTGCATCAGCTGATCCTCCAGGACAAGGTGTTCGCGATCTTCAACGGGCTCGGGACCCCCACTCACCTGGCCGTCGCCCAGTTCATCAACAGCGAGCACGTTGCCGACGTCTTCGTCGCCTCCGGCTGCGAGTGCTGGAACGCCCCGTCGACGCTGCCCGACACCTTCGGCTGGCAGCTCGACTACGTGCGGGAGGGCAAGATCCTCGGCAAGTACATCGAGCAGCACTTCCAGGGCAAGAAGATCGGCTTCTTCTACCAGAACGACGAGTTCGGCCAGGACGGCGTCAAGGGGCTCAGCTACGAGATCCCGAAGTCGCAGATCGTGGCCAAGCAGAGCTATGACCCGACGAACATCAAGATCGGCCCCCAGGTCGCCGCGCTCAAGGCGGCAGGTGCGCAGGTCGTGGTCTCGTTCACGGTCCCGGCCTTCACCGCGCTGCTGAAGCTCAACATGCTCGGCCTGAAGTTCGCGCCGCAGCTCGTGGTCAGCGACGTCGGGTCCGACGCGATCACCCTGGCCGGCCTGCTCGCCTCGTTCGCCAAGAACAAGACCGCGGGCTTCGGCAACTCGCTGACCCAGGGCATCATCACCGACAGCTACCTGCCGTCGCTTGGTCAGGCCTCCAACAGCTGGATCACCCTGTTCCAGGGCATCTACCAGCAGTACCTCGCGAAGACCATCCCGGCCTTCGACGGCAACGTGCTCTACGGGATGTCGGTCGGCTACACGTTCGTGCAGGCCATGTTCAAGGCCGGCAAGAACCCGACCCGGGCGGACCTGATCGCCGCGATCAACAGGGGCCTGTCGCAGGCAGTCGCGGTGGCCCCGTTCGGGTACTCGTCGACTGACCACAATGGGATCACCGGCGCCTACATCGGGACCATCAAGAACGGAGCGCTGGTCTCCGACACCGGCGTGTTCGTGACCGACGACTCGGCGACCGGGGCGATCACCGCCGACTCGACCCCGCAGCCGGCCGCTCCGTCGACCGGAATCCCATCCCCGTAGCGCCTCGCGGACGCCGGTCCTGACAACAGCGATGGCCCATCACCGTTGATACATCAACGGTGATGGGCCATCGCTGTGCCTGGCGAGGCGGCCCCCGTATTGTCGCAGGCATGACGGGCGCGTTCGGTATGACCGTGGCTGACTACGCGGGGACGATTCCCGGGCTGCTCGAACGGGCGGCCGAGCGGGATCCCGGCGGGATCTGGCTGCGCACCGACGACCTGCAGCTGACCTTCGCCGAGACTGCAGGCCGGGTTGCTGGCGTAGCGGCCGAGCTCGCCGAAGCCGGGATCGGCCGCGGCGACCTGGTCATGCTCACGGCCAGGACCACGCCCGAGTACCTGCTCAGCTGGCTGGCGCTGACCGCGCTCGGCGCCGTGACGGTGCCGGTCAACCCGGCGAGCGCGCCCGCCGAGCTTGGCGGCCTGCTGCGCCAGGTGCGGCCGCGCGCGGTGCTCTCCGACCCCGGCCTGTACCAGGTGCTCGACGAGGCTGCCGCAGGAGAGCCGCCCCGAGCCGTTTTCAATGTCAGCCGACTGGGCGCGGGCCGGGCTGGCCGGCCGCTCGCTGACGTGCCGCCTGCTCAGGTCCGCCCCGATGACCTCGCGGTGCTGATCCCGACGTCCGGCACGACCGGCCGGTCGAAACTGGTCATGCAGACCCACCGGGCCTATGCGATGGCTGCCGAGGGGTTCCCGTACTGGATGGAGCTGACGGCCGGCGACCGGCTGATGACGTCGCTGCCGCTCTTTCACATCAACGCGCCCATCTACTCGGTGCTCGGGTCGCTGGTGTGCGGCGCCGGGCTGGTGCTCGTGCCGAGGTTCTCCGCGAGCGGGTTCCTCGACACCGCGCGCCGCCACGGGGCGACCGAGTTCAACGCGATCGGGGCGATGCTCGAGATCTTGATGCGGCAGCCGGAGCGGCCGGATGACGCCGACAATCCGCTGCGGCTGTGTTATGCCGGGCCGGCCCCGGAACGCGACCGGCACGAGCAGATCGAGCGCCGGTTCGGCATCCGGATCGTGGTCGGCTACGCCATGTCCGAGTCGCCGTACGGGCTGATCTGGCCGCACGGGCAGCGGCCGTTCGGGACGCTCGGCGCCGTACGGCAGCATCCCTACCTGGGAACCATCAACGAGGCGAAGGTCGTGACGCCCGCGGACGGTGACGTCGCGGCGGACGGCGAGGTCGGGACTGGCAGCGACATCACTGGCCGCCACGTCGCGACGGGCGGCGAGCGGGCCGGAGCGGGGAGCGGGGCCGCGCTCGGGCCGGGGGAGACGGGCGAGATCCTGCTGCGCAACCCGGTGATCACGCCCGGGTACTGGGGCATGCCCGAGGAGATGGCGGCGGTCATGACCGCGGACGGGTGGCTGCACACCGGTGACCTGGCGACCGTCAACGATGACGGAACCTTCACCTTCGTCGGCAGGCGCAAGGAAGTGCTGCGCCGCCGGGGCGAGAACCTGTCGCCGCTCGAGGTCGAGGAGGTGCTCGACACGCACCCGGCCGTCCTCGAGTCAGCGGTGGTCGGCGTGGCCTCCGAGCTGACCGAGGAGGAGATCAAGGCGTTCGTCGTCGCGGTCCCTGGCACCGAGATCGATCTGGGTGACCTGCACCGCTACGCCGCTGAGCGGCTGTCGGCCTTCAAGGTGCCCAGGTTCTGGCAGGTGATCGACGAGCTGCCGCGGACGCCGACCGCGCGGATCGCCAAGCACCGGCTGCCCGCCGGGCACCTGCCGGGCGAGTATGACACCTCGGCCAGCTAGGCCGGGGCGCCCACCCGGCCGGACCATGATCACGGACATCTCTTTGCGAGCCCGTCGACAGGTGTCCGTGATCATGGTCGCGAGCGGGTCGCGAGCCGTTAGATCCAGTGGAACAGGTTCAGGAAGCGGTCGGCGATGGCCTGGTCGCCGCGGACGGTGCCGCCGCGGATCCGGCCGAACGCGGTCAGCACCATGCTGCCGGCGTCGAACTCGATCACCGCAGGCAGGTCATCGACGCTGCCTGGCTCGTAGCTCATCCCGTTCTCGCTGATGGAGACCCTGGTCGTGCCCGCGTTGTGGCCGGTGGTGACGTTGATGCCGATCGTGAACGGGGTGCGGTCCGCGTCTGGCCTGATGGTGGACTGCCAGATGATGAACATGAACGGGACCAGCAGGTCGGCCGCGTCGGCGGAGAGCGCGTGCGCCGTGCCCTGCCCCTCGCGGATGTCCCAGGTGTGGACCCCGTAGTCCATGAGCTGGCCGGCGGCATAGATGAAGGCAGGAACCGGGCCCATGTAGAAATGCGGGACAATCATCGATGACCACTCGTCGGCGCCGAGTGGCTCGAGAATGCCCATCATCTGGTCCTGGTCGGCGCGAACCCGGCTCATCATCTCGGCCTGAGAAAGGTTACGGAACGCCTGGGCCGAGTCACCCGCCCGCTCGTGCATGCCGAGCAGGCCGAACGCATTCTCCGGCGTGGCGCCGGACCGCGCTACCTCGAAGGCCTTGAAGTACCCCTCCATGGTGTCCACGAGATGGCCAATGACGTCCCTGACCTCCCAGTTCTCGCAGGCGGTCGGGACCTGCCACGCATCAGGCTGCTCGGCCAGGGAGAACATCTGGTTCGCCTGGTCACGCACGACGCGAAGGATGGTGTCCTTTCCTTCGTAGGTCATGGCGTTCCACTCGCTCATAGCGCCCACCTTTGTGTCGATGTAGCAGAAAGCGGTTGGCCGGTCCCGGGAGGAATTGCTCAGGCACGGCCAGAGCGGCCGGGCGGCACGTATACCGAACCTCAGCGCAAACGAGTACCGGCTGTCAATGGCTTGCGACGGTGATCCTCGCGAGAGCCTCGCCGTAGCGGACAGCGACGAGCTGGGCAATCGCGGGATGCGCGCCGAGCGGAGGCGCGCACGGCGCGTCAAGGGCGCCGCTCAGCGAGACGAACTCGGCCGGATCGGTCTCCGGCCCGACGACGCACGGCGAGAGGGTCAGGTGGGTGGCTCCGGTATCGCGGAGGCGCTGCACCGCCGCGTCGATGCTGGCCGGGTCACCCAGCGAGGCCGGCGCAGCGGGAATCGCCAGCCGCGCGGCCAGCAGCACCGTCGTGACTCCCACGTCGGCCACGGCCAGCGGCCCCCGGTCGGCGACGACGATGATGCCGGTCGCGCCCGCCGCGATGTTGAGACCCCGGGCCCGGCTGGCCCTGGCCAGGCCCACTTCGTGCAGCCGGTCGTGCAGGGCACCAGCCAGCAGCGGATGCGGGCCGAGGGCGGTCGCGAGCATCACTGGCGCCTTCGCCGCGCTGATGGCCGCCGCTATCGCCGCGTCATGCACCGGATGCGGGCCGGCGAGCAGCGGCACGACCACGGCCTGCGGCCCGTGCTGCGAGCGCCGTCCGGCATCTGCCGCCAGCGCGTCGGCCAGCGTGTCGGTGCTGCCGCTCAGGAATCCGATCCGGATGTCGACGCCAGGACAGGAATCGATCGCTGACTCGGCGATCCGGCTGGCGAGTTCGGCGACGGCTTCCCCCCAGCCGGGAACGGCGAGCACCAGTGCGGGCGCGTCGGACGCGACGCTGATCCGGTGCAGGCTCCGGTGGCGGCCGACCCGGCTGGGCCTGCCGCCTGACGCGCGGCGCGGGAGGATCGGGCTTCCGTTCTGCTCCTCCGGTGCCCATGGAAAGCGCTTCGGCAGCCCCGGACTGGTTGCGTTGTCGCCGTTAGCGGCGGCCGGCCTGCGCTGCGGTAGCGGAGACAACGGCGCCGACTCCGGGCTCTGATCAGTCACGCTCATGTATCGTAATGCTCACCGGACGATGCCGGGCGTCGTTCTGTGATGTTCGCACCGAAAAGTGCGTTGTATTCTCGAATCTCATGAATCTCATGAATCTCATGGTTTGTGAATCTGTGATTTCCGTGATCCCGGACTCCGTAGTTTGCACGTCACAGCTCATCGGGTCTGCCTGCCGCGTCAGTCGGTGGCCAGCATGCTCCTGTACACCGTGATCAGCGCGGCCTTCTGATGGTCGGACAGTCGGCCGTCGGCCTGGATGGCGTGCTCGACGGTCGTGACGCCGGCTGCCGCGCCGGGCGTCTCTCCGTCGCCGTGATGCAGCAGGCCGGCATGAGTGAGCAGTGTCTCCGCCGAGACGTTGAGCGCCTCGGAGATCAGCTTGATCACGCGCATCGACGGCTGATGCAGGCCGCGCTCAACCTGGCTCAGGTACGGGTTAGAGAGCCGGGTCTTATCGGCTAGCTGCCGCAAGGACAGGTTGGCGAGCTTGCGCTGCCTGCGGATGAAGTCGCCGAGCGCCTCCATCTGGGCATCCCATGGTTCGTTCATGTCGCTCCTTCCTGACGCGGCGTCGCCACGGCCGACGGGGCGCGGCCGATGGTCGTGCCATCTGCCGCGCCCCGGTCGTCAGCCGAACCTTACTTGGCGGCCGGCTTGGCCTTCTTGGGCGCCGAAGCGGTGCGCCGCGACGCTGGCCGTGCTGGCCGGGTCTTCTTCGCCAGCGGCACTGCCTTCTCGGTTGGCACTGCCTGGCTGGCCTTGCTGGCCGGCTTGGCGTGGTGAGCGGCGGTCGCGCTGGCGGCCTTGCCGTTCTCGCTGGCCGGCTTGACCTCGGCCGCGTCAGCGGTGCCATTGTGCGTCACCGCGGCCGGCGAGGTCTTCGAGGTTGATGCGGTGGCCTGGCTGAACGCGGCGGCCGCCTGCTGAGCTAGCGGGGTTGCGACCGTGCGCACCTGGTCAACGACCTGGCGCCGGGCCGAGCGGACCTGACCGGCGACATCATGAGCGCCGACCATCAGCTGGTCGCTGCTGGGGAACCTGGCCATGAAGTCAGGCGCCTTCTCGCGAAGCTGGGTGATCTGCTTCTCGGTGGCGTCGCGCACCTCGGTGATCTGCTTCTCGGTCAGCTCACGCCACTCGGTGATGTGCTTCTCCGTCAGACCGACGAAGTGCTCGGCGTTCGGGATCTTGCCGATCAGGGCCGGCGCCTTCTCGCGCAGCTGGGCGACCTGCTTGTCGGTCAGCTGGGCAAGATGCTCGGCGTTCGGCAGCTTGATCAGGCCTGGCGCCTTCTCCCTGAGCTTGGTCAGCTGGCTGAGCTGCTTCTCCCTGAGCTTGGTGAGCTGGCTGAGCTGCTTGTCCCAGAGCTGGGTGAGCTGCTTCTCGGTCAGACCGACGAAGTGCCCGGCGTTCGGGATCTTGCCGATCAGGGCCGGCGCCTTCTCGCGCAGCTGGGCGACCTGCTTGTCGGTCAGCTGGGCAAGATGCTCGGCGTTCGGCAGCTTGACGGGGTTGATGGTGGGCATGCTGGGGAGCTGCGGCCGGATCATCTGGGCGGTGGCCGTCACGTTCTTAACTGTGTTAGTCACCCTCCGGTGTCCCTTGCGGGCAGCGGCGAGAACCTGGTCCTGCAGTTCCTGCCCCACGGCGCGGGTGTCGATCATTGTGATCCTCCTCCTATGTTCTAAGCAAAGTATAGTTTGCAACGGGAGATATGTCAAGCGGGACGGAGGAGGGCGGCGCAGTCGGCCAGGGCGTTAACGAGCTGAGCCGCGCGCCTTGACCAGCCCGGTCTCGTAGGCGAACACGACCGCCTGGACCCGGTCCCGCAGGCCGAGCTTGGCCAGGACGCGCCCGACATGAGTCTTGACGGTGGCCTCGGAGACGAACAGGCGCTCGGCGATCTCGGTATTGCTCAGGCCCTGGGCGATCAGGATCAGGACCTCGCGCTCCCTGCTGGTGAGGCCAGCCAGGTCAGGGGGCTCGCCGACGGCATCGGTGGGGAACATCGGCGCGAACCTGTCGATGAGCCGGCGCGTCGTGGACGGCGCCACAACGGCGTCCCCTGAATGGACGGACCTGATCCCGAACAGCAGTTCTTCCGGCGGCACGTCCTTCAGCAGGAAACCGCTGGCCCCGGCCTTGAGCGCGGCGAACGCGTACTCATCCAGGTCGAACGTCGTGAGCATGAGCACCCGCGGCCGGTCGCCGGCCTGGCAGATCCGCCTTGTCGCCTCGATCCCGTCGAGCCTGGGCATCCGCACGTCCATCACGACGACATCGGCCGTCGTGGCGCGGAGCAGGTCCACGGCCGCCAGCCCGTCGCCGGCCTCGCCGACGACGGCCATGTCCCGCTGGGCATCGAGGACCATCCGGAACCCGGTGCGGACGAGTTCCTGGTCGTCGACCAGGACGATCCTGATGCTCACGCGGCGCTTGCCCGCGCGGGCGCGATCGGCAGCCGCGCGGTGACCTGGAAGCCGCCGTTCATCCGCGGGCCTGCGTGGACCGTTCCGCCGTACATGGCGGCCCGCTCGCGCATCCCGGTCAGCCCGTGGCCGGCGCCGTCGCTGGCGGCCGCGCCGCCCAGCCCGTTGTCGGTCACGGCCAGCTCCAGCGCGTCGGTGGTGTAGCGCAGCAGCACGCATGCCCTGGCCCAGGGACCGCCGTGCTTGCGGGTATTGGTGAGCGACTCCTGGATGATCCGGTACGCGGCCAGCGCCGTTCCGTCGGGCAGCGGCAGCGGCTCGCCCTCGACTGCGCAGGAGACCTGCAGCCCTGCGGCCCTGGTCTGGTCGAGCAGGTCATCGAGCTGGCCGATGCCGGGTACGGGCGCCAGGGCCGCCCGGCCCGCCGTCTGGCTGACCCCGGCGGAGCCTGCGGTAACGCCTCCCGGGCCAGCGGCAACGGGACCGGCCTCGCCGATGTCGTCGTTGCTGCGCAGTACTCCGAGCAGGACCCGCATCTCGGCGAGCGCCTGCCTTCCCGTCGCCGAGATCGCCGCCAGCGCCTCGCGGGCCCGGCCGGGATCGGTTCCGAGCGCGTAGGCGGCTCCGTCGGCCTGGACGACCATCACGCTGACGTTGTGGGCGACGACGTCGTGCAGCTCGCGGGCGATCCTGGCCCGCTCGGCGGCGGTGGCGATCCGCGCCTGGGCGTCCCGGTCCCGCTCCAGCCTGGCGGCGCGCTCCTCGAGGTTGGCGTAGTAGGCGCGCCGGTACCGCATCGAGTCGCCGAGCACCCAGGCGATCAGGCACGGCCCGGCGAACAGGATCGAGGCCATGAGCAGCCAGTCCGTCAGGCTGATGGTGGCTGCGTGCCTGATCCGGCCCAGCTCGGCGGCCGATCCGAGCAGGCAGACCGCGAGGCCGAGCACCGACTGGCGCCTGGTCGTATAGGCGGCGAGGGTGTACAGCAGGATGAGGATGGCGATGTCGGCGGGCGATGGCCTGATGCCAGCGACCACCTGAGCGGCTCCGGCCGCGATCGCGGTGCCGAACGCGCCGGCCGGGTGGGCGCGGCGGAAGATCACCGGGACGGTTACTCCGAGAGTGGCCGGGATGAGCAGCCACTGGCGCAGCACGAGGCCGGTCGCCAGGCCGCCGAAGGCCAGCACCGCGGCGAGGACGCCGTCCACGAGCCGGGGGTGGCGGCGCAGCCATGCGTACAGTGCGGACACTGCACCAGGCTATCCGCGGGTATCGCTCATTACGTCATACCGCGGGCTTGGCTGCCGCTCATCCCAGGGGATGACGCCGAGTTCAGCGAGCTTCACGCCCTGACCAGGCTCGAGCCTGCACGGGTGCGCGAGTACGGTCGAATGCCACGGCGCTAATACCGCTTACCGTGGCTGATCACGGCAGCTGCGTACGTTTGTCACTTTCGTTATCCCGATGATCTTGAGTCTCTCAAGTTGCAATACTGGAGTCTCCGCATAGCGGCAGGGAAGTGCATTCCGATGAGCAATTTCGCTAGACGGCTGGAAGTGAAGCCCGACGGGGCAGTGTCGGGCTGGCCCGTATCGGTTTCATCAGACCCTCTCAGCCCGGGAAACGGCCGCCCGCACTATGGAATAATGGGAGTTGTCGTCATCCCGCCCGTTAACCGAGTGGTCATCGCCACCCTGACAGCCTTCGCGTCAGCTCTTTCACGGCAGGCGTTGGCCGCGGTATGCGCCCGGCGGATGGCAGCGGATTCCCCTGGTGGATTCAGCGACCGGACATTCCCCGTCTAGCCTTCGGCGACCACGACCGGACCGTCGCACCGGAAGGAGCCATCCCATCTCCTACCGAGAGCCCGAGAAAAGGCGCGCGGCACAAAGAGCTGCTCACGCTCGGCGCATGATCGATCCCGAGTACCGCCAGCGCTATAACAATTACCATCGTGAATATCGCGAGCGGCATCCCCAGGCAAATACGCGACGCGTAGATCATGATCATGTGACCGGTGGCATCCGAGACCTGTTGTGCACTAACTGCAACATGATGTGCGGTCAGAGCGGCGACAAGCCTGAGCGACTGGACGCGGCCGCGAAATAACTCAGAGGATGGGAGATCAGCAGATGACAACGCCTGGAAGGCTCAGTGTCGACAGTGAAGGCAAGGTTCGTGGCAATGTCGCCATCAATTACAACGACCCGTGGCCGTGCGTCAACGGACGGCTTGGCGTTACGGGGACGATGAGCGGCGTTCTCGAACACACTATGGTCGCGAACCTGCCATCGTGCATCGCGTCGTTCAATAATCCCAGCCGGCAGGCTTCTGCCCACTTCGGCATCGCCCAGGACGGCACGGTGCACCAGTTCGGCCCTCTGGGCAGAGGCTGGGAGGCTTGGCATGCGATGGCCGCGAACGCGACGTGGTACGGCATCGAGCTCGCCGATGACGGCAACCCCAACAATCCGCTCACTGACGCGCAGATCGCAGCGTCGGCGCAGGTCGTTGAATGCCTCAGCGCGTTCGCGGGCTTTCCGTTGCAGGTCACCGACAGCGTCACCGGTCATGGCTACGGGACGCACAGCATGGGCGGCGCGGCGTGGGGCGGCCACACCTGCCCGGACCTGCCGCCGAAGCATGTCCGGTCCGCGCAGCGACCGGCGATCATCGACTTGGCGAAGCTTATCCGCGCGAGCACCCGGACCCCGCTCCCGTCCGGCCGCTGCCATGCTGATGGGCATACGTCACTAGCCGGGCTGGCTCAGCGGCAGGGCTGCGGGGTTCCCGACATCTGGTGGTCGACGGCAGCCGGAATGGCTGCGGCCGATAACACGGGGTTCGGCGACTTGCAGCGGCCATATATGGCGGCCGGTCAGTGGGATGCGCTGATGCCGTCAGGAATGATCCTCTGGCTGCCGTGATCATCAGCCCTCGGGAAGGTCGTCAGGGAGCGTCCGGCTGATACCTGTCCAGACGTGCCAACGACGTGACCGCGCGCTGCCTTGCCAAGTCACCCTGCTCAAAGCGCACCAGCAGGCCGGCGCGGGTCCATCAAATGGATGACACCAGGCTGACGCTCTGGCGGACGCGGCGCCGGTCACGGCCAGCGCACGCTGAGGTCATGACACAGACAGCGAGGGCCGCAGGCCCGCAGAGCGTCGTCCTGGTCCGCGGGCTGCGCAAGCAGTACCGCGGCTCCGGCGGCTCTCCGGCGGCCAGCGGCGGCGCGCCGACGTGGCCGTCGGCATCGTCGGGCGGCCTGAGCTGCTCTTCCTGGACGAGCCGACGACGGCTCAGGCTTCGACCCCGAGTTCAGCGGCGGCGGCTACGGCCTGCGCGGCATGCGGGCACGGGTCAGCGAAATCGGCGGTGAGCCACGGTGCGGAGCGCCCCCGGTGACGGCACGACCGTCAGTGCGGAGCTGCCATGATCAGGATCCTGCTGGCTGACGACCACCCGGTGGTCAGGGAAGGGCTGCGCGGGATGCTGGCCGCCGAGCCGGACATCGACGTCGTCGGTGCGGCCGCGTCCGGCGCCGAGGCGATCGCGCTGTGCCGGTCGCTGGCGCCAGACGTCATCCTGATGGACCTGCGGATGCCGGACGGCGACGGGGCCGAGGCGATCGGCACGATCAGGGCGGAGCGCGAGGCGGTCAGGATCATCGTTCTCACCACGTACGACACCGACGCCGACATCCTGCGGGCGGTCGAGTCTGGCGCGTCTGGTTACCTGCTCAAGGACACGCCGCGGGCTGACCTGCTCCAGGCCATCAGGGGTGCCGCCCGCGGCGAGACCGTGCTGGCACCTGTCGTGGCCGGACGGCTCGTCTCCCGGGTGCGCGGGCCCCGCCCCGAGGCCCTGACGGCACGCGAGACCGAGGTGCTGGCCCTGGTGTCGCGCGGGCTGACCAACCTCCAGATCGGCCGGGCGCTGTACGTCAGCGAGGCGACGGTCAAGACGCACCTCATGCGGGCCTGCGCGAAGCTCGGCGTGGCCGGCCGCACCGCGGCGGTGACCAAGGCGATGGAAATCGGCGCCCTGCCGGCGCCCGGCGGCCGGGGCGGATCGTGATAAGACGCGAGCGGACGGGGTAGCGGACTAGGCATGTCGGCACCGAGCTGGCCGTAGCTAGCTAGCTCAGGATCGGGCCGCCCCGGCTAGCCGAGTCGAAGTCGCCGGTGCCGTCCGGCTCGGCATCGAAGCTGTTGCTCGGGTACACCGTGCGCCCGTGCACCGGGATCTGCTCCGGATGCGCCCCTGATGCCGATACCTGCTTGATCTTGACGAAGCGCTTGATGTCCTGCCAGCCGTAGGCCAGGGCGAGACCCAGGCCCGCGACGACAAGCAGCTTGAATATGTTCCTGGCCAATTGCGCGATCCCCTCATAACGCGGCCTGATCCGGCCGTAGCCGTCGGCTGGCCGGGCCTAGCGCCGACCCCAGCACCTGGCTTCCCCGCCGCCATCATCGCATGACGGCGCGGACGGCAGCTAGCGCTCAGGGTGGCTAGCCCGGTGCGGTCAGCGACGGTCCCCTCGGGCCGGGGTCTGCTCGGTGACCGGTTCCGTGCGCGGCCCGGGAACCGGCGGCTGGGCGGCTGGCCGGGTCGTCTCTGGCCTGGCCTGTCCCGGGGCGCCCGCCGCCTGCCCGGGAACGGTCGGTGCCACGTGCTGGTCTGACCAGCCGTCATGGACGATCGGCTCCTCCGGGTCGGGCATCACCTGGCGCCCTCCCCGGCGGGCCGCGAACATGCCGCCCATGACATCCCGTTTCGGTGCTGCCTCCCGCGGCTGGCCTGCCTGGTGCTTGTCGGCCCTGAAGACGAGCCCGATCCAGACGGCCAGCGTGATCACGAGGACAACGGCCATAATGCCGAGCCAGTAATTAGGCATGGCCCTCACCTCCCCCTGACAGTCATTTCCGCTGCTCACGCGGGCAAGCATGAATCTGCTTGCCCGCGTGAGGCGGGGGAGGGGGGCGGGCGGAGGGTTAGGCCGCGCGACGCTGCACGGCGGCTACGGCGGGCCGCCTGGCGGGTGCTGCCGGAGCGGTGCCGGCCACCTTGGGCGCCGGGGCTGCGAGGCAGCGCTCGTAGGCGGCCACGGTTTCGGCGGCGATCCGCTCCCACGGGTAGCGGGACCTGGCCCGGTCGCCGGCGGCGATGCCGAAGGCCGTCAGCTTCATCGGCGTGGACAGCAGCTCGCGGATCCGCTTGACGAAGGCCTCAGGGCCGCCAGCGGGCAGCAGCACCCCGGTCGTGCCGTCGATCACGGCGTCGGCGCAGGCGCCTACCGCGTGCGCCATGACCGGCGTACCGCACGCCATCGCGGTGATCGCCGCGGCGCCGTAGGGCTCGTAACGCGCCGCGCTGACGAAGATGTCGGCCGAGCGCATCAGGGCCTCGAGGTTCTTGCTGGCGACCTGGCCGGTGAAGGTAACCCGGTCGGCCACGCCGAGCCCGGCGGCCAGCTTGCCGAGCTTCTTGTAGTTGAGGTCGGAGTCCAGCTCGTCCTGGTCGGGGCCGCCGGCGATGACCAGCTCGGCTCCTGGCAGGTCAGGGAGGGCCCTGATGAGCTTGTCGAGGCCCTGATGGTCGGCCAGGGAGCCGACGTGCAGCAGCCGGAGCTCACCGTGGCGCTTGGCAGCCGGGCCGTCAGGGCCGAAGCGGGCGGTGTCCACGCCGCAGGGCACGATCCTGACCCGCGCGCCGGGAACGCCGAGCCCGGCCAGGCCGGCGACTTCATCGGAGCTGTGCGCCAGCACGCCACTGACGGAGCGGGCGACGAGGGCTTCCATCCGGATCCTGGCGCTGTCCTGCGGGCCTGGTACGCCGTGGCACTGCTCGGCGGTGCCCAGCGAGCCGAAGCTCTGGATGATCGGGACCGGCACCTCGCGGGCGGCCAGCAGGGCGGCCAGGCCGCTGGTCCAGTGATGCGCGTGGACGATGTCCGGCGTGTCCTTCTTCCAGCGCGCTGCGAGGTACCTGCCGATCTCTGCGACGTACTGCGGCAGCTGGTCGGCGGGGACGGGCGCTGGCGGCCCGGCCTTGATGTAGCGCGCGGTGAGGCCGGGAGCAAGCGTCTCGCGGTCGGGCAGTCCCGGAGCGTCCTTGCGGGCGTAGATGACGACGCTGTGATCCTGAGCGGCGAGCGCCCGGCCGAGACCGGCGACGTGCGCGGCCTGCTCGGCGGCGTACGGGTCAGACGGGGTGGCTGGCGCTGAAACATGCCGTGCGACGAGGGCGATCTTCATCCCTTGGATCTCCTTGCGGTGTCAGGCTGAATGTCACCGCGAACGCCGGCTAGGAAAGCCAGTCCTGGAGTTCAGAGCGCTACGAATAGTCGCTAGTCTCGCCGTGAAAACGGAAAGGCACACCCAGCAACGTCACACTGTGACAGATGGGGTGTGCCTGCGTCGTAAGCACTGCCCATGAAGCTACACCAGGTTGGCCCCGCTGTCCAGTTTCTCCTGTCCGGTTACGCGGCCGCCGGCCGCCGGCCGCAGCCTGGTCGGCCTGGGTTGGGGGCTGCTAGTCCTGAACCCCCCGCCCGCATAACATGTCCCTGATGCGGCTTCGGTGTTCTGGCTTGGCCCCGGTGCCGAGGTGTCTCGGCCGGCCAACCTGATCCGGATTGGGGGTGCAGCGTGCCAGAGTTCGAGCTCTCGTCCGAGCATCGCGATGGCACTCTCGTCATCAAGCTCGTTGGTGACCTCGACATCGTCACGAGCCGGCAGCTCGACGAGACCCTCGCTGAATCAAGCAGGACGCTCGACCATGTCGTGCTCGACCTGGCCGCCGTGGACTTCATGGACACCAGCTCGCTCGCGGTGATCGTCGGCCACTGGAAGGGACTGGTAGCGGCCGGCGGATCGCTGGCACTCGCCGGAGCGAGGTTCGAGTACACGAGAACCCTGTGGATCACCGGGCTAGCTGACCGGATCCCGATGTACGACAGCGTCGACCTGGCCATCGCCGCCCAGCAGACGGCAGCTGACGGCAGCTGACGGGACAGGCTGAAACCCTAGTCAGCTTCCGCGCCGGACAGTTCCGGGTCGGATTCCAGTATCCGGTCGCGCAGGTATGCGAGCGCGTGCGCGAGCAGACGTGAGACGTGCATCTGGGAGATGCCAAGCTGGTCGCCGATCTCGGACTGGGTCATGTTGCCGTAGAACCGCATCATCAGCAGGCGCTGCTCCCGGTCAGGGAGCTCGCCGAGGTGCCCCCAGACGGCCTCCATGTCCAGCGTGTTCTCGAGCTGCGGGTCCTCGCCGCCAAGCAGATCCTCCAGCGTCCCCGCGTCGGTGCCGTCGGACAGCGGAGCGCTCAAGGACGAGGCCTGGAACGCGAGATCGGCCCGCTGGGCATCGAGCAGGTCGCTGGCACTGACTCCGAGGTACTCGGCAAGCTCGGAATCGGTCGGAGTCCGCGACAGCTCCTGCGCCAGGTCGCCTCTGGCCTTCCTGATCTCCAGCCGCAGCTCCTGCGCGGACCGGCGGACGTGTACCTGCCAGCGCTTGTCACGGAAGTGGCGCTTGATCTCGCCGGTGATGGTCGGCGTCGCATAAGCCGCCAGGCTCTCGCCGATCTCCGGGTCGAAGTTGTTGATGGCCTTCAGCAGCCCGACGTAGCCGACCTGCATCAGCTCTTCGTGAGGCTCGGGGCTGTCCCGGTAGCGCAGCACGCACGAGCGGACGAGCCCCTGGTAGCGGCCGACGAGCGCCTCGCAGGCCGCCTCGCGGACCGGGGTCCCGTGCGGCTCGGACTGAATGGTCTTCAGCAGCTCGTGGTCTGCCTGCTTGCCGAAGTCAGCCGGGTCCGGCGACGTCCGGCGAGCTGTCGGGGGTACCAAAGCTCGTCACCTCCACTGGTCGAGCACGAGTAGGCATGCCCCCTGGAGACGCTCCAAACATGGGACTGCCGAGAACCGCACCGACTACCCGGCCCTCGACGGGGTAAACAGCGCAGCGGTCAGCGGCGGTCCTGAGCCTGCGGGTGCTCGCGCTCCCGCTGCCGCTCGCGCAGTCGCTCGCGCTGCGGGACGATCGTGTACCTGGGGTCGGCGGCCGAATCCAGGCCAGCATGGAAGATTCCCCACCGGGTCGCCGCCGAGGCCGCGAGCAGCGTCGCGCCGGATACCGCGCCGGCCAGCCGGCTGCGCCGCGCCAGCATCGAGCCGGCGGCTCCGGCCACTGACAGCACCTGGCCGGCCCGCAGGTACGCGCCGCCCCGGCCGCTCCGGTACGGCTCGGCCACCATCCCGATCCGCCGCTTCAGCCGGCTCGACGCGGCCAGTTCCGCGGCTATCCCGAAGATCGCCAGGTACCTGGCCGGGTCGGACTGGTCGGCCGGAGCGGCCAGCAGGCCGAGTCCGCCTGCCGCGGTGGCCGCCGACCCCGCGAAGACGAAAGGAAGCTCCGGGTAACCCTCGTGCCAGGCCGGCACGGCCGTGTCGCTGATGAGCGCCGCCGTGTAGGCGGCTACGCCCGGCCCGAGCAGCGCCGCCCCGGCGGTAGCGGCGGCCCCGATCCTGGGCATCCGGCCGGTTGTCGCCGAGAACGCGGCCGCTCCGGCGGCCGGCACGTACGCGGACAGCAGCCACGAGCCGACACTGAGCGGGGAGGTGACCTTGAACACGCGCAGCATGTTGAGGAAACGCGCGGGCCGGCCGAGGTCGTGCACGAGCGCGGCCACCGACACGCAGCCAGCCCCGAAGGCGCCTGCCTTGGCGGCGCGCGCCAGGGCCGGCCGGCCCGTCACCTGGGCACCCGCCCCGATCAGCGACGACGCGCCGGCCAGGCCGCCGAGGAAGAGGTAGCCAGGAATCTGCGGCGACTTCCAGACCGGTGCCTTGATCACCGGCTTGCCATAGTAGGAATCGAACTGGGCCGGCGGCACCATGACCTGCTCCGCCCGCCGGCGGCGGCCGCCGCTCACCTGCGCCGCCCCGAGGCCGCGAACGCGGCTGCCGCGCCCGCGGCGAGCATGGCCGCCGCGGCAGCGGCGTGCCGCCAGATCGACGGCAGGTCCCTGGTCGTGACCACCGGGTCGGGCGGCAGCCCGTAGACCTCAGGCTCATCAAGCAGCAGGAAGAACGCGCCGTCCCCGCCGACACCGTCGCCGGGATCCGCGCCGTAGAGCCGTGCGTCACTCACCCCGGCCTCGTGCAGGTCGGCCAGCCGGCCCGCAGCCCGTTCGCGCAGCTCGTCGAGCGGGCCGAACTGGATGGACTCGGTCGGGCATGCTTTCGCGCAGGCTGGCTCGAGCCCGGCGCCGAGCCGGTCGTAGCACATGGTGCACTTCCATGCCCGCCCGTCGTCCTTGCGCTGGTCGATAACGCCGTACGGGCAGGCAGGAATGCAGTACCCGCATCCGTTGCAGACGTCCTCCTGCACGACGACGGTCCCGAACTCGGTGCGGAACAGCGCGCCGGTCGGGCAGACGTCCAGGCAGGCGGCGTGCGTGCAGTGCTTGCAGACATCAGAGGACATCAGCCAGCGGAATTCGCCGCCGTCGCCCGTCCCGGCTGGCCCGTTCTCGGCTAGCACCGTCCGGGCTGGCCTGCGCTGCTCGATGAAGGCCACGTGCCGCCAGGTGTCCGCGCCGAGCCCGACCGAGTTGTCATAGGACATGCCGGTCAGCAGCAGGCCATCCTCCGGTACGTGATTCCACTCCTTGCAGGCCACCTCGCAGGCCTTGCAGCCGATGCAGACCGAGGTGTCGGTGAAGAAGCCCAGCCGCGGCTGCTGCTCCGCCTGGCCGGAGCTGGCGGTGGCCTCGGGATCGCTCATAGTCCCATCCCCGTCTGATCGGTAATGCCCGCTCGCGCCTGGTACTGCCGGACCAGCTCCAGCCTGGCCGGCCCGCGCGGCCGCCGGCCCGGCCTGATGTCACAGGCGAAGGCCTTGACTTCCTGGATGTGAACGTTCGGGTCGAGGCTCAGCGCGGTCAGGTCGTTGGCCGAGTCTCCGGTGGTGCAGCCGTTGCTGCCCCAGTGGTAGGGCAGGCCTACCTGATGAAGCGTCCGGCCCTGCACGGTCAGCGGCCTGATCCGCTCGGTGACCAGTACCCGGGCCTCGATCGCCGCCCGCGCGCTGACGATCGTCGCCCAGCCCAGATGCTCGAGCCCGCGCTCGGCTGCCAGCTGGGGCGATACCTCGCAGAAGAACTCGGGCTGCAGCTCCGACAGGTACGGCAGGAACCGCGACATCCCGCCCGCGGTGTGGTGCTCGGTCAGCCGGTAGGTCGTCGTCACATAAGGGAACACATCAGAGCCGGGCTCGTCGCCGCTGGGCTGAAGCCGGTTGTGCTTGTTCCGGAACACCGTCACCTGGCGGACCGGGTTGCGCTGCTGGCCGTAGAGCAGGTTGCGGAACGGCGAGTCCTGCGGCTCGTAGTGGGTGGGCAGCGGTCCGTCGGTCAGCCCGGCCGGCGCGAACAGCCAGGCTTTACCGTCGGCCTGCATGATGAAGGGGTCGATTCCGGAGATCGCGTCCACCCCGGTGGCGTCATCGGGCGGCCGGTACGACGGCGCCCGGTCGGGCACGAAGTCGGGGATGTCGTGCCCTGTCCAGCTGCCGGTGTCCTGGTCCCACCAGATCAGGGCCTTGCGCTCGCTCCAGGGCTTGCCGTCAGGATCGGCCGAAGCGCGGTTGTAGAGCACCCGGCGGTTGGCCGGCCAGGCCCAGCCCCACTCGGGCGCCACCCAGCTCTGCTCCCGTCCTGGCTTGCGGCGGGCGGCCTGATTCACGCCGTCCGCGTAGCAGCCGCAGTAGATCCAGCAGCCGCAGGCCGTGGAGCCGTCGCCGGCGAGCTGCGTATAGGCCGACAGCGGCTTGCCGTCCGCGTCCCAGCCGTTGATCTCGGCTAGCACCGCCTCGGAGTCCGGCTCGGCGGTCCGGCCCGACGTCGGATAGTCCCAGGTGAGGTCGAGGACGGGCCGGTTCATCTCATCGGCCGAGCCGGGACCTCGACCCAGCTTTTCCCTGATCTTCCGGCCGAGGTGGTAGGTGAACCACAGCTCGCTCCGCGCATCGCCGGCCGGCTCGACGGCCGTGTGGTGCCACTGCAGCATCCGCTGAGTGTTGGTGAAGCTGCCGGACTTCTCGGTATGCGCGGCGGCCGGCATGAAGAATACCTCGGTGCGGATGTCCTCGGTGCGCAGCTCGCCGCTCTCGATCTCCGGGCCGTCCAGCCACCAGGTGGCGCTCTCGATCAGCGAGAAGTCGCGGACCACGAGCCAGTCAAGGTTGGCCATGGCCAGTCGCTGCATGCGGCCGTTAGCCGACCCGACGGCCGGGTTCTCGCCGAGCAGGAAGTAGCCCTTGCAGTCGCCCGCGAGCTGGGCCAGCACGGTCTCGTAGGTACTGTGCGAGCCGGTCAGCCTGGGCAGGTAATCGAAGCAGAAGTCGGTCTCCGCCGTCGCGGCCTCGCCCCACCAGGCCTTCAGCAGGCTCACCGTGTACGCACGCATGTTGGCCCAGAAGCCGCTGCGCACGGATTCGGCCTGCACGAAGGACTCAAGGTCCTCGCTCGAGTGGGCGTGCGGCATCGGGATATACCCCGGCAGGAGGTCGAACAGGGTCGGTATATCGGTGGATCCCTGGATCGACGCGTGGCCGCGCAGCGCCAGGATCCCGCCCCCTGGGCGCCCGATGTTGCCGAGCAGCGTCTGCAGGATGGACGCGGTCCTGACGTACTGCACGCCGACCGTGTGCTGGGTCCAGCCGACGCTGTAGACGAGCGCGCTGGTCCGGTCCCGCCCCGAGTTCTCGGTGAGCAGCTCGCAGACCCGGCCGAAGACGTCGGCCGGCACCCCGCAGACCTGCTCCACCAGCTCAGGCGTGTAGCGGGCGAAATGGTGCTTCAGCACCTGGAACACGCACCGGGGATGGGTCAGCGTCTCGTCCCGCCTAGGCGTCCCGGTTCCCACGTCGGCGCCGCCCGAGCCGTGCGCCTCACCGCGGGCGGCCTGCCTGACCGAGGCGCCCGCGTCGCCGGGACGGTCGTCGTATGCCAGGTCCCGCTCGCCCGAGGCGGCCTGGACCTCCATGCCTTCGTACTGCCAGGCGCGGTAGTCGTAGACGCGATGCTCGGTGTCGAGCCCGGCGAACACGCCGTCGAGGTCCTCGGTGTCGGCGTAGTCCTGGGTCAGGATCGTCGCCGCGTTGGTGTAGTTCAGCACGTACTCGCGGAAGTACTTCTCCTGGCTCAGCACGTAGTGGACGATGCCGCCGAGGAAGGCGATGTCGGTGCCCGCGCGGAGCGGCACGTGCAGGTCGGCGAGCGCGCTGGTCCTGGTGAAGCGCGGGTCGATATGCACGATCTTGGCGCCGCGTGCCTTGGCCTCCATCACCCACTGGAATCCAACTGGATGGCACTCGGCCATGTTGGAGCCCTGGATGATGATGCAGTCGGAATTCTGCAGGTCCTGCTGGAAGGTCGTCGCGCCGCCGCGACCGAAGCTAGTCCCCAGACCGGGAACTGTGGCGGAGTGTCAAATCCGGGCCTGGTTCTCGACCTGGATCGCGCCGAGGGCGGTAAAGAGCTTCTTGATCAGGTAATTCTCTTCGTTGTCCAGGGTCGCTCCGCCGAGGCTCGCGAAGCCGAGCGTCCGGCGGGTGCGCACGCCGTCGACATCCCACTGCCAGCCCTGGCGGCGGGCCTCGATGACCCGGTCGGCGATCATGTCCATCGCCGTCTCCAGGTCCAGGCTCTCCCACCGTGTGCCGCCTGGCGAGCGGTACAGCACCCGGTGGAGCCGGGCATCACCGGTGGTGAGCTGCAGGCTGGCCGAGCCTTTCGGGCACAGCCGGCCCCGGCTCACGGGCGAGTCAGGATCACCCTCGATCTGCGTCACGCGGTCATTGCTGACGTAGACATTCTGGCCGCAGCCGACCGCGCAGTACGGGCAGACTGACTTGACGACCTGGTCCGCGGTGGCGATGCGCGGGGTCAGGCGCGCGGTCGCCGCGCTCTTGGCCGCCGGGCCGCGCCCGGTCCGGTCGGCGGTGGTCAGCTGCCGGTAGGCCGGCCAGCTCTCGATCCAGGTCCGAACGCTCACCCGCCCCGGAGTACCCCAGGTAGCCCTCCCGAAACGGCGTAGCGGTTACTCGCGCGCGTGGCCGCAGGTCGGGTTTACGGCGGCGGCCCTGGGTAGCAGCCTGCGGAGCTCAATCAACGGGGATGCACATCGACGGAGGGAACAGCCATGGCCGACGCGTTCAGCGTCCTGAGGCGCGATCACGAGAAGGTGGAGCGCACGCTTGCCGCTCTTGAAGACGGCCCGAACGCTGGGAGCGGTGCCGACCAGGGCGAACTGCTAGCACGGCGGAAGCTCACTCAGCAGCTCATCACCGACGAGGCCGTTCACGAGGCCATCGAGGAGACGTATTTCTGGCCTGTGGTCAGGGACCGGATGCCGGGCGGCGGCGAGCTGGCCGACGAGGCCATCGGCCAGGAGCAGGCCGCCAAGCAGGTCCTGCACCTGCTGGAGCAGCTCGGGGCCTGGGATGACGGCTTCGAGAAGCTGCTGCGCGAGTTCATCGCGGCGGCCCGCGATCACGTGGCGTTCGAGGAGACCAAGGTGTGGCCTGGCCTGCGTGAGGTGCTGAGCACGCAGGAGATCAGCGAGCTCGGCGAGAAGCTGGCGGCGGCGAAGGAGCACGCCCAGGCGTGAGGGACAACGCTGAACCCCTGCTGCTATAGCGACAGCAGGGGTTCAGCGTTGTCGCAGGCCAGTTAGGCGGTGCGGTAGCGGGCTGCGTCGGGGTGCGGAAAGCGACGCCCAGGCCGGGGCCAGGGCTCGCGTGCCCAGCTGAACGGCACCCTGCGGTTCATCACCGAGCGGGTCCTGGCCGACGGCCCTGACCAGTGCCCGGCGTACACCGTCGCTGGCGAGGCCATCCCGGGCGAGAAGAACCTCAGGCTCCGCGGCTACCCAGGCAGCTCGGTGCGCGTCGGGAACCGGGTGAACGCCCAGTTCCAGCTGGACAGCATGGGTGAGGTGCCGCAGCTGCTCGCGGCCGCGGCCGAGCTCGGCATGCTCGGCCCTGGCGAGCTGCGGGCCGCCGAGGTGGTTGCCCGGGCCATCGAGCAGCGATGGACCAGGCCCGATGCCGGCGTATGGGAATTGCACGACGACTTCTGGACGCACTCCCGGCTCGCGTGTGTCGCCGGGCTCCGCGCTATGGCCGCCGCGACCGCGACTCACGGCGCGCGGCTCGCCGCGAACTGGAGCGGGCCGGCTGTTGCGATCATGGCCGCTCTGGATAAGGCCGTTCACCCGACCGGATGGCAGCGCGCGGTAGCCGACGAGCTGGTCGATGCGGCGCTGCTGCCGTCCGTCGTACGGGGCGCCTTGCCCGCCGGTGACCCGCGCAGCGAGGCGACGGTAGCCGCTGTCGCCCGGGAGCTTGCTGACGACGGCTTTGTCTACCGGTTCCGCCACGACAACCGGCCGCTGCACGAGGCCGAGGGCGCCTTCCTGCTCTGCGGCTTCTGGATGGCGCTCACGGCTCACGTCCGGGGCAACGACATGGAGGCGGCGCACTGGTTCGAGCGCAACCGGGCTGCCTGCGGCCCGGCCGGACTTTACACCGAGGAGTACGACGTGCATCAGCGCCAGCTGCGCGGCAACCTGCCGCAGGCGTTCGTTCACGCGGGCATGCTGGAGTGCGCCGTCCGGCTGTCTGGCTTCGCCAATCTGGGCGGGATCGGGTCATCGGGAGCTCAGTGAGCTGCCGCATGTACGGCGCGGGCACGGGTAGCTGTCGCGTGCAAGGCAGCTCCGGCCGGACAGCTCCGGCCGAAACATCACCGATAGCGGGAGTGGTTGGTCATGCCGAGAGGCTCAAGTCCGAAACGAGAGCGGCAGTACGAGCACATCAAGGACAGCGAGCGGGCGCGCGGCGAGAGCCCGAAGCGGGCGAGCCAGATCGCCGCCGCCACCGTCAACAAGGAGCGGGCCAGGTCGGGGGAGTCGAAGACGGCGAGCCGTTCGTCGACGAACGACATCTCGTCCGCGCGCCGCGGCGGGCTGCGCTCGCACAGCGGCGCCGCCGGGCCGACTTACGCGCAGCTCTACAACGAGGCACGCCAGCGCGGCATCAAGGGCCGGTCGTCAATGAACAAGTCGCAGCTGGCCCGCGCGCTGGGCCGCTGACTCCGCTGACTGTGCTGACCTCGCTGGCTCCGCTGCTGCCAGGGTGCCGCTGACGGTCGGCTGGCAGGGACCGGTGATCACCGGGAGTTAATGGCCTGGGCCGCGGGGTAGGCAACGGACTTCCGGGCACATCGGAGCGAGCCAGGGAAGGACGCCGATAAGAATGGCAACCACCAAGCAGGCACAGGCGGCCAGGAGCAACGTGAAGAAGGCGCAGCGGGCAGCGTCGGCCAAGAAGACGATCGCGCACCTGCCGGCGAAAACCAAGACCGCGCTTGGCAAGCAGGGAGCGGCGGTGGCCCAGCGCAAGCGGACTGGTGCCGCCGCTCCCAAGACGCGCGTGGAGCTCTACGAGATCGCCAAGCGCAAGGATCTGCCTGGCCGGTCGAAGATGGGCCGCGACGAGCTAGCCAGGAAGCTCGGCGAGCGCTGACCAGCCACGCCCGGGGCCGGTGAGGGCCACGGCCCCGGGCCCCGGCCGGGCTTGGCCGGGGTCCGCCTGGATGGGAAGGTTGGCAGTGTGGCCAGGCGGGGCGAGGATGCCAGGAAGACACCGCGGCGCGGACGGACGGCTGAGGGCACGGAGCGGCGCGGCCAGGCAGCTGAGGGCGAGCAGCTCGGCCGGTACCGGGCCAAGCGCGACTTCACGCGGACGTCCGAGCCGGCCGGGGCGCCGGACGGGCCGGGGACGCAGGCGGGAGGTCAGCGCCGTTTCGTCGTGCAGCGGCACCGGGCCCGCAGGCTCCACTACGACCTGCGCTTCGAGATCGACGGCGTGCTGGTGAGCTGGGCAGTGCCGAATGGTCCCACGCTGGATCCCGCGGTCAAGCGGCTGGCCGTCCACGTCGAGGACCATCCCATCGAGTACCTGGACTTCGAGGGCGTGATCCCGTCGGGGGAGTACGGCGGCGGCGACGTCATCGTCTGGGACCTCGGCACGTGGGAGCCGCACGCCACCGACGACCCCGCCGCCGCCGTGGCTGCGGGAGAGCTGCACGTAGATGTGACCGGCCAGAAGCTGCGGGGCCGGCTCGTGCTGGTGCGCAGCGGCGGCCGGGGGAAACCCCGGGGCCGCTCGGGCGACCGCGAGGACGGCAGCCGCGAGGCCGGGAATCGGGAGGCCGGCTCCGAGCAATGGCTCCTGCTGCACAAGGACGACGAGGACGCGGTCAAGGGCTGGGATCCTGAGCAGCATCCGCGCTCGGTGCTCAGCGGCCGGACCAACGATGAGGTCAAGGCCGACCCCGACCGGCTCTGGCGGTCGGATCTGCCGCCCGCCCAGGCGTCGGTCGCGCTGCGGCCGCCTGCGGTCACCGGCCCGGACGAGGACGAGCTCGCCGCCCTGGACGAGCTAGGCGCCAGCGGCCGGTGGGAGGTCTACGGCCGTTCGCTACGGCTGACCAACCTGGACAAGGAGCTGTTCCCCGGCCGGGCGGGCGAGCCGCCGGTGACCAAGCGCGAGCTGATCCGCTACTCGGCCAGGATCGCGCCGGTGATCCTGCCGTACCTCGCCGGCCGGCCGCTCAACATGCACCGCTTTCCTGGCGGGGCAGCGGAGCCGGGCTTCTGGCACAAGCAACTGCCCGAGCATGCGCCGGAGTGGGTTCCCCGCTGGGACAATCCCGAGGCAGAGCGCGGCAGGACGACGACCTACCTGGTCGTCGACGAAGCCGCTGCGCTGGTCTGGGCCGCGAATTTCGGTGCGCTCGAATGGCACGCCTGGACCGCGACGACCGCGGACCCGCGCTCGCCGAGCTATGCGCTGATCGACATCGACCCGGGGCCGGCCACCTCCTGGGAGGACGTGCTCGTGCTGGCCAGGCTGCACAGGACGGCCCTGGAGCACGTGGGCGTGCGGGCCCGGGCCAAGGTCACTGGCCGGCGGGGCATCCAGATCTGGATACCGGTCGAGCAGGGCCTGAGCTACGAGCAGACCCGCGGCTGGGTCGAGCAGCTGTCCAAGACGATCGGCTCCGTCGTGCCCGACCTGGTCAGCTGGAAGTGGGATGTCCGGGAGCGAGGCGGCCTGGCCCGGCTCGACTACACCCAGAACGTCAGCAACAAGACGCTCGTCGCGCCCTACAGCCCGCGGGCCGAGCCAGGGGCGCCCGTCTCCGCTCCGATTGCCTGGGAGGAACTCGACGATCCGTCCCTGCGGCCGGACGGCTTCACCGTCCGGACCATGCTGGACCGGGTGCGCAACCGAGGCGACCTGTTCAGCCCGGTGCTCGGCGCCGGCCAGCCGCTTCCGCCGCTGGGCTAGCAGCGCCAGCCGCGCATCGAGGGCGGCGGATCGCCCACGACGGCCGAATGGGCCCGGCAGACATCGGTGAGCGGGTCGTGCAGTGCCCTGTCGGTGACCGACTTCTGCGGGTAGGCGCAGACCAGCGCGAACGGGAACTGGACGCCAAGCTCGTTCCACATCGCCTCGACCTCGATGGCGACGCCGACCCGGCCGGCGTCCCACAGCAGCGAGACCATCTCGCCGAAGATCCTGACCGGCTTCCCGAGGCTGGCCGCCCGCCGGATAGCCGGCGTGACCTCGGCCCAGAAACTGGCCGCATCGGCCCGGTCACCGATGACGAACCGGTCGATCGTCTCGGCCGCATCGAGTTCGGTGTACGAACCCGACGCACGGGCCTCGGCGAGGTCGATGCCAGACTGTGCCAGCCGCCGGCCGAACAAGAGCTGATGGGCCCACGTGGCGACGACGATTGCGGTGCCGCCCTTGTCGAGGGCATCGATCAGATAACCGCCGACCTTCTGCACGAGCTCGCCGTCGTCGGCGTAGAAGAGCACGATATGGTCGCGAGGGCCAGCGTTAAGGACCTCGGACTGCGAGTCCGGCAACTTCTCCGCTTCTCCGTCCGGCTCCGGCTATCTCCAGCTCTCTAACCTAGTGCGGTAGCTGGAAACACTCGAGCTGCTACTTACGGCGACGGGCC
>JADGPC010000104.1 GCA_017882645.1 Streptosporangiales bacterium
CGCTGGCGGGATGCCGAGCTCCGGTACCGCGGCGGGCATGGTGACGCGGCTCAATCCGGTCACCGGCCAGGGCCGACGCGTCGGGACGCTCGCCTGGCCGGTTACCGACGCGGCCGCGGCCATCGTCCGCGACCGGCTCCTGCTGTTCGGCGGCCGGGCCAGCCAGCCCAGCCCCAGCCCCAGCCCCAGCCCCGCCGCCCTGGCCGGCTCGCACATCCCCGGCGGGCCAGGCAGCCGGGTCACCTCCGGCGGCGGGACTGGCGCGGACACCGCCGGCGTGCAGGCGCTCGTGCCTGCTAGTCCGCGGGCTTCAGCCCGGCACCTGGCCAGCCTGCCCCAGGCCACGTCCGGCCTGGCCGCCGTGACCACGGGCAGCGCGACCTACCTGGTTGGCGGAGCGCGCGGCACCAGCCGGCTGGCCGAGGTTCTCAGGACGACCGACGGTGCCCACTTCGCCGCGGCAGCGTCGCTGCCCGTCCCGGTCGCGGACGCGGCCGCTGTCGCGTACGCCGGCCGGCTGTGGGTCTTCGGCGGGACGACGCCGGCGGGCCCCACGAACGTAATTCAGCGGGTCGACCTGGCCAGCGGACAGGCGAAGGTCGTCGGACGGCTGCCCAGGCCGCTCGCGGCCGCGAGCGCATTCGTCCTCGACGGCCGGATTTTCGTCGCCGGCGGCCTGACCAGCATGGCCGCCAGCCGGCCTGGCGCCGGGCCGGACGGGCGGGCGGGCGCAACCGGCACCGTGCTCAGCGTCGATCCGGTTCATGCCACGGTCACCGCCGCTGGCCTGCTCCCGATGCCGGTCGCCCACGCCGCAAGTGCGGTGGTCAACGGCACCGCCTACCTGGTCGGGGGAACGGACGGCACGCAGCCCGTGCCGGCGGTCGTCACGCTCCGGCTGGTTCAGGCCCGCGACGCGCTTCCCGGCTCTGAGGCCGGCCGCACCGACAGCGGGGCCGCCGCCCGACAGGCCGAACGCTCCGCACCGTGGCTGGCCCCGGCGCAGGGACCTGGCCATCTCGCCCGTGGATCGCGTCCCTCCGCTCTCCCTGCGGACGTGCTCGTCGCCGATCACCTGAACAACCGGCTGGTGATCATCGACCCGCAGGGCCGGGTCAGGTGGGCGTTCCCCCGGCCGGGCGACCTGGCCCCGGGCCAGACGTTCCGGGTACCCGACGACGCCTTCTTCTCCCCCGACGGCCGGTACATCATCGCGACCCAGGAAGACGACCAGGTCATCTCCGTCATCGACGTGGCCACTTCGAAGATCGTCTACCGGTACGGCAAGCCAGGCACGCCGGGCATGGGCCCGAACCGCGTGGACAATCCCGACGACGCCCTGCTGATGCCGTCGGGCGACATCATGGCGGCGGACATCAAGAACTGCCGGGTTATCGTCATCGCGCCGCCGGCGCACCGGCCGCTGCGCACGATCGGCCGGACGATGAATGTCTGCTGGCACGATCCGCCCCGGCATTTCGGCAGCCCCAACGGCGCGTTCCCGATGAGCGACGGCGGATATGTCGTCACCGAGATCAACGGCGACTGGGCCGACAGCGTCAGCCTGAACGGACGTGTCCGGTGGTCGGTCAACCCGCCCGGGGTGTTCTACCCGTCGGACACCAACGAGGTCTACCCGGGCCGGTTCCTGACCGCCGACTACTCCGATCCCGGCCAGGTCGTCGAATTCACGCCGGGCGGGCGACTGCTCTGGCGCTTCGGCGGCCTGAACCAGCCGTCACTGGCGATTCCGATGCCCAACGGGGACGTGCTCCTTAACGACGACTTCAACCACCGAATTATCGTTGTCAATCCAGTTAACAATCACATCGTGTGGCAGTACGGCCACACCGGTATCGCCGGCCGGGCGCCCGGGTACCTGAATGATCCTGACGGGCTCGACCTCGTGCCGCCTGACTCCTTTCTGATCAGGCATGCGACGACCATGGGGCAGCCCTAGCCAGCGATGCCGCGGCCGCTCGGCTGACCGCGCCGGCCGCCTCGCAGGCGGCCGGTTCAGCGCCTGTCACCTGCTCATTCCCGCCTGTTATAGTCCATTCTGGATACGGCACAGGAGGGGAAGCCATGCTGGGACACAAGTGGGAACCAGCCCAGGGGACAGTTATCGAAGCCCGCGCGCACCACCACGAGCGCAGCTACGTGATCGAGGTCCGCACGCCGACTGGTGAGCTGATCAGGGGGAACGTCACCGAGAAGGGCGGCTTCCCTCATCCCGTCGGTGCCGTCATCGCCGTCGAGGTGCATTCCAAGTCCGGTGAGATGCGGATCGATCCGAGCGCGCGGACCGATTCGATCCGCGGCATGATGCAGGCGGCCGAGCAGATGCGGGCGAGTGCGGGCGCGGCTGGCACCGCGGGCGCCGTCGGCGGAGCAGCCTCGATCGCCGCACTGGCCAGCGCGCTCGGCGCCGCGTCGCAAGGCGGTGCCGCCGTGCACGTCATGGGTCCGGACGGCCAGGAGCTCCCGGTGCACGTGAACCCGGGTGACATCAGCAACCTGGCCGAGGCGATCAGGTCCGGTGACCCCGCCGCCCGGCAGGCCGCCGTCGACCGGCTGCACCAGCTCAGGGACCAGGCTCGGCAGCGCGCGGCGGAGCTGCAGCAGCAGGCCGGAGCCAGCCCGGCGCCGGGCGCAGAAGGCTTCTCCAGCTCGTCTGGTCCCGGAACGTTCGACGAGATCGGCGCGTCACGGCACGTCGGGGCGCCCAGCACCGGGGCCTTCGGCGAGCCGGTCGCGGCTTTCGGCGAGCCCGCCGGCTCCTTCTCGTTCGGCCAGCCAGCCGCCCCGAGTCCGTACCAGCAGGTCGGCCCGCCGATGCCGGGCAGCATGCCGGCCGCGTTCGGCTCGTTCAACACCGGCGCCGGCGAGGGCACCGCCGAGCAGCGGATCGCCAAGCTCAAGCAGCTTCTCGACAAGGGAATCCTCACCGAGTCGGAGTTCGAAGCCCAGCGGCAGCAGATCGCAGCCCCTCGGCGATAACCCCGCGCAGCCCGGCGGCGGGCAGCATGACAGCCGGCCAGCCCGCAGTCCCGTACTCGACCAGAGCGTTCGATGCCGGCGCCGGCCAGGGTACGGTCCAGGATCGGCTGGCCAGGCTCCAGCAGCCGCTCGATAAGGGCATCCTGACCGAGTCGGAGTACCAGGCTCAGCGGCAGCAGATCATCAGCGGGATCTGACGGGGGCGGCGCGCACTTCCAGTCGGTCGAGAAGGTCAGCGGTCGCCCTGGCCACGGCATCTACGGCCCCGTTAAAGGCCTCAGCGTTGTGCGCCGCCGGGGCGCGGAATCCGCTGATCTTGCGCACGTACTGCAGGGCGGCAGCCCGCACGTCCGCGTCGGTTACCTGCTCGGTGTAGGGCTCTCGCAAGGTCTTGATGCTTCGGCACATAAGCCCAACTTAGCCGTCGTCCAGCAGCGATATCGACTTGCGGCCGCCCCGGCGGCATTGCGACAATCCCCGGATGCCAGCCGGGAAGACCGACCGGATCAGCCAGCTGACGCAGGCGGGCATCGCTGCTCGGACGATGACTCGGACTGACAACGGCGGGTGACCACCGCGTCGCCCGGGCCCGACCAGGATGGATGGCACGACCCGGGCACCCGGACCGGCCCGCGGGCAGCCCCGGATCCGACGGCCGCGGCCCAGGACCGACCGCGGGCGCGACCGCCGGCGGGAACTGGCACCATGGATGGGTCATGACACTTACCGACCTGGTGCCGGAGTCCGCCGGTCCCGATGCGCTCTACGCTGCCTTCAGCCAGTGGGCTGACGCTCAGGGGCTGACCCTGTACCCGCACCAGGACGAGGCGCTGATCGAGATCGTCTCCGGCGCGAACGTCATCCTGTCCACGCCGACTGGCTCGGGCAAGAGCCTGGTCGCGACGGCGGCCCATTTCGCCGCCCTCGCGGTCGGCGACCGCAGCTTTTACACCGCGCCGATCAAGGCCCTGGTCTCGGAGAAGTTCTTCGCGCTCTGCGACATCTTCGGGCCGGTCAACGTCGGGATGATGACCGGCGACGGCAGCGTCAACGCCGAGGCTCCGATCATCTGCTGCACCGCCGAGGTACTCGCCAACATCGCGCTGCGGGACGGCGCCGCAGCGGACGCCGACCTGGTGATCATGGACGAGTTCCACTACTACGCCGACCCTGACCGGGGCTGGGCCTGGCAGGTGCCGCTGATCGAGCTGCCCCGGGCGCAGTTCCTGCTCATGTCGGCCACTCTCGGCGACGTGAGCAGGTTCACCGACGACCTGACCCGCCGGACCGGCCGGCCCACCGCAGTCGTCGAGTCCGTCGAGCGGCCGGTGCCGCTCACCTTCCGCTTCGTCCTCGAGCCGCTGCACGAGACGATCGAGGAACTGCTGGCCACCAAGCAGGCGCCGATCTACGTCGTGCACTTCACCCAGGCCGCGGCGATCGAGCAGGCCCAGGCGCTGATGAGCGTCAACGTCTGCAGCCGGGCCGAGAAGGACGCGATCGCCGAGCTGATCGGCCGGTTCAGGTTCTCGGCCGGATTCGGCAAGACGCTGTCCCGGCTGGTCAGGCACGGAATCGGAGTGCACCACGCCGGGATGCTCCCGCGCTACCGCCGACTGGTCGAAACGCTCGCCCAGGCCGGCCTGCTCAAGGTGATCTGCGGCACCGACACGCTCGGCGTCGGCATCAACGTGCCGATCCGCACCGTGCTCTTCACCTCCCTGAGCAAGTACGACGGCAGCGTGACCAGGCTGCTCCAGGCCAGGGAGTTCCACCAGATCGCCGGGCGGGCTGGCCGCGCCGGCTTCGACGAGGCGGGCATGGTCGTGGTCCAGGCCCCCGAGCATGTCATCGCGAACGAGCGGGCGCTGGCCAAGGTCGGCGAGGACCCGAAGAAGCGCCGCAAGGTGGTCCGCAAGAAGCCGCCGCCTGGCATGGTCTCCTGGGGCCAGCCGACCTTCGACCGGCTGGTCGCCGCCGAGCCTGAGCCGCTGAAGTCCAGTTTTGCCGTCAGCCACGCCATGCTGCTCAACGTGATCAGCCGCCCCGGCGACGCATTCGCGTCGATGCGGCACCTGCTCACCGACAACCACGAGGATCGCACGGCCCAGCGCCGCCACATCCACCGCGCGATCCAGATCTACCGTGCCCTGCTGGCCGGCGGCGTGGTCGAGAAACTGGACGAGCCGGATAACCAGGGCCGGATGGTCAGGCTCACGGTCGACCTGCAGGAAGACTTCGCGCTGAACCAGCCGCTCTCCCCGCTCGCCCTGGCCGCCATCGAGCTGCTGGACGTCACGTCGCCCGACTACCCGCTCAACGTGCTCTCGGTGATCGAGGCGACGCTCGACAACCCGCGGCCCGTGCTCGCCGCGCAGCTGTTCAAGGCGCGCGGCGAGGCCGTCGCCGAGATGAAGGCCGAGGGCGTCGATTACGAGACGCGGATGAATCTGCTCGAGTCGGTCAGCTATGCCCGGCCGCTGGCCGAGCTGCTCGAGGGCGCCTACAGCATCTACCGGCAGGGCCATCCGTGGGTCGCTGATTACGAGCTGAGCCCTAAGTCCGTCGCCAGGGACATGTTCGAGCGCGCGATGACGTTCAGCGAGTACATCAGCTGGTGCAGCCTGGCCAGGTCAGAGGGGCTGCTGCTGCGCTACCTGGCCGACGCCTACAAGGCGCTGCGCCAGACGGTGCCGGACGAGGCGAAGACCGAGGAGCTCGCCGACCTGATCGAGTGGCTGGGCGAGCTGGTCAGGCAGGTGGACTCCAGCCTGCTCGACGAGTGGGAGCGGCTCGCCAACCCGGACGCCGCCGACGGCGCGGGACAGCCCAGCCAGCTGGACGAGCGCCCGCCCGCGGTCACCGGCAACGTGCGGGCCTTCCGCGTTCTGGTCCGTAACGCGCTGTTCCGCCGCGTCGAGCTCGCGTCGCTGCGCCGGTGGCACGAGCTGGGCGAGCTAGACGCCGAGGCCGGCTGGGACGCGGACGCCTGGGCCGGCGCGCTCGAGCCGTACTTCGCCGACCACGGCGAGATCGGAACGGGCGCTGATGCCCGCGGCCCGGCGATGCTGATCATCGACGACACCGACAAGGATCTGTGGCGGGTGCGGCAGATCTTCGACGACCCGGCGGGAGACCACGACTGGGGGTTCTCGGCCGAGGTGGACCTGGCCGGATCGGACGAGGCGGGCGAGGCGGTCATCTGGGTCACCGCCGTCGGCTCCCTCTAGCGGTGACCCGGGCGCCTGCGCGGCCGGCTTACGCAGCGAAGGACGCGTGCGCCTCGTCGGAGTCCACGATCCGGACGCCGAGCGGGAACAGCGAGATCGGGATCAGCTTGAAGCTGGCCAGGCCGAGCGGGATGCCGATGATCGTGATGCACAGCGCCACGCCGGCGACCAGGTGGCCGAGGGCGAGTTCCCAGCCGAACAGGATGATCCAGATGATGTTGCCGATCAGCGAGCCGACGCCGGCATCCTCGCGGGGCACCGTCGTCCGCCCGAACGGCCAGAGCACGTAGTTCGCGATCCGGAAGGACGCGATGCCAAACGGAATCGTGATGATCAGGATGCACGCGACAATGCCGACCAGCACGTAGGCGATCGCCATCCAGAAGCCGGCCAGCACCAGCCAGATCACGTTCAGGATCACCCGCACGTCATCCCCCTTCCGCACGTGCGGTCCGTCAGGTGAGGCCGAGCAACCCTTCCAGGCCCACCGTCAGCCCGCTTGGCAGTGCCGCGATCCCGCGCACCGCCATCAGCACCCCCGGCATGAA
>JADGPC010000105.1 GCA_017882645.1 Streptosporangiales bacterium
TAAAGGACGGCCGCCGGGCGGGCAGCCGACCAGCCGATGTCACCAGTTCTTCTGATAGCCGGTCAGGAGCTCGTTCCCCTTCTTGCGCCACTTGGGCTCCTCGTCGGCCGTTTTCGCGGTGAAGCCCCTGAGCGTGCGGATGACCGTTCCGTAGAGCATGCTTGCCGTGGTCGAGACCCTGGCTCCCGGCGGCTCGTCCATGAACGGCATGAACTTGTCCGGGAAGCCGGGCATGGTGCACGCGATGCAGATCCCGCCCACGTTCGGGCAGCCGCCGACCCCGTTGATCCAGCCGCGCTTAGGCACGTTGCACTTGACGACCGGCCCCCAGCAGCCGAGCTTGACCAGGCACTTGGACGATCCGTACTCGGTCGCGAAGTCACCCTGCTCGTAATAGCCGGCCCGGTCGCAGCCCTCGTGCACGGTCGCGCCGAACAGCCAGGTCGGCCGGAGCGCCTCGTCCAGCGGGATCATCGGCGCCTGGCCGGCGACCTGGTAGAGCAGGTACAGGATCGTCTCCGACAGGTTGTCGGGGTGGGTCGGGCAGCCTGGCACGCAGACGATCGGCAGCCCGGCCTTGGACCGCCAGTCCCAGCCGAGGTAGTCGGGCACCCCCATCGCGCCCGTCGGGTTGCCCGCCATCGCATGGATGCCGCCATAGGTGGCGCAGGTGCCGGCCGCGAGGATGGCCGTGGCCTTCGGCGCGAGCCGGTCCAGCCATTCGTTCGTCGTCATGGGCTGCCCGGTGGCCGGGTTGTTGCCGAAGCCGCACCAGTAGCCCTCATCCTTGATCGCCTCGTTCGGGATCGAGCCCTCGACGACGAGCACGAACGGATCGAGCTCGCCGCGGTCTGCCTTATGCCACCACTCGATGAAGTTGTCGGCCCCGGTCTCCGGGCCGCATTCGAAGTCGATCAGCGGCCAGTGCACGGCGACCCGCGGCAGCCCGGGCAGCGCGCCGAGCGCGATCTCCTCGATGCTCGGCTGAGTGGCCGCGGTCAGCGCCACCGAGTCGCCGTCGCAGCCGAGCCCGCCGTTCATCCACAGGATGTGGACCAGCGGATCGGCCGCCGCGCCGCCGCCCTGACCGGCCTGTGTGTCTGCTGCCATATCGAAGCATCCTCTCGCCTCAGGATCGGCTGGATATCGGACGCGATCGGACCGACCGAACGCACCATTCGCCGCCACGGGTCGGTATTGCAGCATGAGCGTAACGGCGTGAGCCGTTACCACGCCGCTGAAGTAACCGAGGAGCAGCGTTCATTCCGCTTCGCAGCGGTGTGTCACCAGTAAAGATCACGACGCACCTCTCAGATGATGCGCAGACGTGGCCATGCTAAACCCGCGGGAGGGGGCCGACAAGATGAAACTCTCCATTGTCCGGACAGTAATGTCTACCTTATGATCAAGCCAAAGGATTATTGGGGCGAACCTAACCAGAATGGCGCGAGGTCGGCATCCGGCCTTCCGATTTCGATGCCCGGCAACTAACCTGGCACCTACCCGGCAGTACTGTCCCGGGGTTGTGCGGTGAGGGAGTCACCCGGTGGCCGAGCCCATCCTCGGGCCAGAAGAAGACCCAATTGAGGTAGTACCAGTCGTGGTGCTGTCCCAGGTTTTCCCTGCCCGCCCTTCCTCGATCCCGGACATACGCAACTTTGTCCGGCACTGCCTCTCGGAGTCGCCGCTCACCGACGAGGGCATCAGGGAGGTCGGCGAGACCGTGTTCCGCGCGCTGCTCGACGCCGCCGGCCCGACCGGGTCGATACACGTCGCGTTCCGCATCTTTGCCGAGCATGTCGAGGTCGACGTGCTGCACTCTGACTCGCAGCTGCCCGAGCCGGCCAGGGAGCCGCAAGCCGACGGCCGCGCGAGCCTGACGGCGGCCCCGTCGCCAGAGCAGGTCGCGCCAGAGCAGGTCGCGCCGGATGAGGTAAGAATCGCCGAATTGAGCCCGGCGGGCACCGTCATACTGGGGCAGCCCGGCCAGCCGGCCAGCTTCGCCGAGTGGATGTCGGTCGCGCTCCGGCGGGAAGGCCTGACCCAGGAGGCGGCGGCCCGCCAGCTGGGCGTCTCGGTCAAGACGGTCAGCCGGTGGGTGGGCGGAACCACCGAGCCGAGGATGCGGGACCTGCGCCGCATCCAGGAAGTTTTCGGCACCCTGCCACTTCCGTAACGGCAGCTCCCGGTACCTTTCGGCGCTTCCTTCACGGCAGTTTGCGCACCCGCCGCTTCCGTACGCCCTGCCACTTCCGTAAACAGCCTGGCCGGGGTGCCGGGTATTAGCGGGGGTTTATCGTGCCGGCATTTGCCCGGCGGATAAACGACCGCCGCGCCAAGGCTGTCTGGTGAGAACACTGGACGACTGCCCACAAGTGTCCTACGGTTCTGCCATGGCGGTTCAAGCAGGACGCCAGCAGTTCGGCCCGGAACGCGGCAGGATCGTTTTACTGACTACCCGCGATGGGCTGGCGGCTCAGGCGGGCCATGACCTGACTATCGAGGTCACGCAATGGTCGGCCGAGCTGGAGGTAGCCGATGATCTCACTCCGGCCGCGCTGACGGTGCAGGTCGACATGAATTCACTTGTCGTGCGCGAGGGCAAGGGCGGCGTGAAGCCGCTGACCGACCGGGACCGGCGCGAGATCGCGGTGACCGCGCGCAAGCTGCTCCGGACGGACCGGTTTCCCGAGGCCAGGTTCACCGCGTCCGGCTTCGACCAGGGCACCGGCGGCGGCGGCGCCGTGCAGGGCACGCTCAGCCTGGCCGGATCAGAGCGGCCGGTCCGGCTGGAGGTCGCCGTGAACGGGAACGGCGGTTATCGCGCGACCGGCTCCGTGCGGCAGTCGGACTTCGGCATCAAGCCGTACACCGCGTTCCTCGGCGTGCTCAAGGTCAGTGACGCCGTTGGCATCGCCGTCGACGTCGGCCTGCCCGGCGATGGCTCCAGGACCGGTACCGGTGAGCAGTCATGACCGCCGGGCCGAGCGCCACGGTGACTAACCCGCCGCAGCGGCCCGGCGACGCCGGGGGAGCCGACCGGGCGGCAGCCGCCTTCGAGCGCCGGGTCGGTCCCGGCCGTGAGCTCGCGGGCCGGGCGGGCGAGATCGCGAACGCGGCCCATGCCATGGCGGTCAGGTTCCACCAGGGCGGCAAGCTGGTGGTCTTCGGCATCGGCGGCGCCGCCGCGGACGCCCAGCACGTGGCGGTCGAATTCGTCCACCCGGTCATCGTCGGCAAGCGCGCGCTGCCCGCCATCTCGCTGACCTCGGACGCCGCTACCGTGACCGGGGTCGCCGCGCACGAGGGCCTGGCGAGCGTCTTCTCGCATCAGATCAGGTACCTGGGCGAGCCTGCCGACATCGCGCTGGGAATCGCGCTCGAGGAGAACTGCCCCAGCGTGGTCGGCGGGCTGCGGACGGGAAGCGACCTCGGGATGCTGACCGTCGCGCTGGTCGCCGGCACCGGCAGCGCGGTCGAGGGCCAGCGCCTCGATCATCTGCTCGCCGCCGGCTCGGCCGATCCGCTGATCGTCAAGGAAATCCACGTCAGCACCTACCACCTGCTGTGGGAGCTAGTGCACGTCTTCTTCGAGCAGCCGGGGGTGCTCGGGCCAGGGATAATGACATGAGCGTGCCCGGCCGGCCAGATCGATCGGAGTGCTTCGATGACGTCTGCGTTACCTGCTCAGATACCGCGGTGGCGGTTACCGTCCTGCGCCTGCTCGACGACGGACTGGCCATCGTGGCCACCGGCAGCGGCGAGGAGGAAGTTAGCGTCGCGCTGGTCACGGCCGGCGTCGGCGACACCATTCTGGTGCACGCCAGGGAGGCGATCGCGGTGATCGCGCCATGACCCGGGTGCCGAAGCCTTCCGACCACCTGTGGCCGCCATCGGCCCGCCCCGCCAGCCCGGGATCGGTGGAATCGCTCTACCCGTTCATCTACCAGGGCGCGACCGATGTGACGGCCGTGCTCGCGCAGGCCAGGGCATCCACGATCGCCAAGGCAAACGAGGTCATGGACCTCCGCGCGGAAGTCGGCGCCCGCAGCGGCGAGGCGCTGGCCCGCTGCGCCGCGGAGGCGGCGGCCAGGTTCGCGGCCGGCGGCCGCCTGCTGACCTTCGGCAACGGCGGCAGCGCCACGGACGCCCAGCAGCTGGCCACGCTGTTCCTGTATCCGGCGGGCCGTGATCCGATGCCGCTGCCGGCCATCGGCCTGGCTAGCGACCCGGCGGTGCTGACCTCGCTGTCGAACGACATCGGCGTCGACGTGGTGTTCGCCAGGCAGATCGCGGCCTTCGGCCGGCCTGGTGATATCGCGCTCGGCCTGTCGACGAGCGGCAACTCAGAGAACCTGCTGCGCGCGTTCGACGAGGCGAGCCGGCGGGGCCTGGTGACGATCGGGATCGCCGGATATGACGGCGGGAAGATGGCTGAGCTCGACGGCCTGGATTACCTGTTCATCGCGCCGTCCGAGTCCATCCACCGGATCCAGGAGGCTCAGACGACGATGTATCACGTCCTGTGGGAGCTGATCGTGGCTGAGCTGGGTAGCCGTCAGGTCCGGGCGTGACCGAGCGCACGCTGGTCGCCGGCGTGGGCAACATCTTCTTCGGCGACGACGGCTTCGGCGTCGAGGTGGCGAGGCGGCTGGCCGAGCACGAGCTGCCGGACTGGGTGACCGTCGCTGATTACGGAATCAGCGGTATGCACCTCGCATATGACCTGTCAAATGGCTATGAGCGGGCCATTCTTATCGATGCCACGCCGCGCGGCGGGGCGCCGGGTACCGTCTACGTGATAGAGCCTGAGCGGCCGCCCGAGTCCGGGGGCGCGCTGTTCGACGCTCACGGGATGCAGCCCGAGGTGGTGCTCGGCGCGCTCGAGATGCTCGGCGCGAAGACGGGGCAGATGCTGATCGTGGGGTGCGAGCCGGCGAATTCCGATCCCGGAATCGGCCTGAGCGGCCCGGTGGCGGCCGCGGTCGACAATGCCGTGCGCGTCGTTCTTGATCTGATCTAGGCGAGCAGCCGGGAAGGTGGTCACATGTGTCTTGGGATACCCGGTGAGGTGATCGAGTTCCTTCCCGACCAGCCTGACCTGGCCCGGGTAGACGTCAGCGGCGTCCGGCGGGTGATCAACATCGGCTTGCTGTCCGACGAGCCCCCGGTACCCGGCGACTGGGTGCTGATCCATGTCGGCTTCGCGCTGTCGAAGATCGACGAGGAGGAAGCCGCCTCCGCCCTGGCCTTCCTCGAGGGGATCGGGCAGGCGTACGAGGACGAGCTCACCGCGCTGGCTGAGTCGCGGATCGAGTAGGAGGGCCATCGTCATGCGATTCGTCGACGAATTCCGCGACAGCGAGAAGGCCAGGGCGCTGGCCGCGAAGATCGCCGGGCTGTGCGAGCCTGGCCGGCAGTACAAGCTGATGGAGGTCTGCGGGGGTCACACCCACACGATCTACAAGCACGGCCTCGAGGACTACCTGCCTGAGCAGATCACGCTGGTGCACGGGCCAGGGTGCCCGGTGTGCGTCATCCCGATGGGGCGGGTCGACGACGCGATGGCGCTGGCGGCGGGGCCTGACGTGATCATGACCTCGTTCGGCGACATGATGCGCGTGCCAGGCAGCAACGGCTCGTTCTTCGATGCCAAGGCCCGCGGCACCGACATCAGGATGGTGTACTCGCCGCTCGACTCGCTGAAGGTCGCCAGGCAGAACCCGGACAAGCGTGTCGTCTTCATGGCCATCGGCTTCGAGACGACGGCACCGTCCACCGCGATGACCATGCTCAGGGCGGCCGCCGAGGGGCTGACGAACTTCTCGATCTTCTGCAACCACGTCACGATCGTGCCCGCCATCAAGGCCATTCTCGATTCGCCTGACCTGCGGCTGGACGGCTTCATCGGCCCGGGCCACGTCTCGACCGTGATCGGCTGCCGGCCGTACGAGTTCATCGCCGCCGACTACGGCAAGCCGGTGGTGGTCGCCGGGTTCGAGCCGCTGGACATCCTGCAGTCGATCTACATGCTGATGCTGCAGCTGTCGCAGGGCCGCTCGGTCGTGGAGAACCAGTACTCGCGGGTCGTCCCCTGGGACGGCAACGTGGTCGCGCTCCGCGCCATCGGCCAGACTATGGAGCTGCGGCCGTACTTCGAGTGGCGCGGTCTCGGCTTCATCTCGCACTCGGCGCTCAAGGTCAGCGCCGATTTCGCGGCGTTCGACGCCGAGCTGCTGTTCGACGTGCCTGGCGTCCGGGTCGCCGACCCGAAGGCGTGCCAGTGCGGCGAGGTACTGAAAGGCGTGCTCAAGCCGTGGGAGTGCAAGGTCTTCGGCACCGCGTGCACGCCGGAGACGCCGATCGGCACCTGCATGGTGTCGCCAGAGGGTGCCTGCGCGGCCTACTACAACTACGGCCGGCTGACTCGCACCAGGGTCTCGGAGGCGAGCAGGACATGACGGCCGGCTGGATAGACCGGGCCCTGTCCGAGCACGAGCAGCAGCAGGCGGCGGGCCGGAACGGCGCTCCTCAGCCGCTGCCCGGCACGGTGCGCGAGGAGCTGGTGCTCGAGCGGATCGACCGGGTCAGGCGGGCGCGCCCGCGGGTCAGGGAAGACCGGATCACGATGTCGCACGGAGCCGGCGGCAAGGCCAGTCAGTCGCTGATCGAGGCGATCTTCCTCGACGCTTTCCGCAACCCGCTGCTCGAGCCGCTCGAGGACGCGGCCACGCTGGACGTCGGCGGGGCGCGGGTGGCACTCACCACCGACTCCTACGTCGTCTCGCCGCTGTTCTTCCCGGGCGGCAACATCGGTGATCTGGCCGTCAACGGCACGGTCAACGACCTGGCGATGGCGGGCGCCGTGCCGCTCTACCTGTCCGCGGGCTTCATCCTCGAGGAAGGCTTCGAAGTCGAGCAGCTGGTCGCGATCACGGCGTCGATGCGCGACGCGGCCAGGGTCGCGGGCGTGCAGATCGTGACCGGCGATACCAAGGTGGTCGAGAAGGGCAAGGCCGACGGCTGCTATATCAGCACCGCGGGCGTCGGGCTGGTCGCGCCGGACGTGAACATCGGCGTCGCGACCGCTCGCCCCGGAGATGCCATCCTGGTGTCCGGTCCGATCGGCGACCACGGGGTCACGATCATGCTGGCCAGGGGGGAACTGGACATCGAGGCTGACCTGGCGTCGGACACCGCGCCGCTGAACGGCCTCGTCGCCGCGCTGCTGGCCGGCGCCCCTGGCGTCCGGGCCCTGCGCGACGCGACCAGGGGCGGCGTCGCGACGATACTCAACGAGATCGCCAGGGCGGCCGACGCCGGAGTGGTGGTCAGTGAGGACGCGATCCCGGTGCGGGATGTCGTGCGCGGTGCCGCCGAGCTGCTCGGCATCGATCCCATGTACGTGGCGTGCGAGGGCCGGATGGTCGTGGTCGTCGACGGAGCGCAGGCCGACGCGGCACTGGCCGCGCTGCGCGCGCATCCGGCCGGCGCGCAGGCCGCGCTGATCGGGCACGTCGTGGCCGAGCCAGCCGGCATTGTCCAGCTCAAGACGGCGTTCGGCGGTACCAGGATCGTGGACCTGCTGGTCGGAGATCCGCTGCCGCGGATCTGCTGACTCATGCACGAGCTGGGGATTACCGAGGCGGTGGTGGCGACGGTGACGGAGCGGGTGCCTGACGGCCGGGTGACCGCCGTGCGGCTGGAGATCGGCGCGCTGACCGGCGTGGTCGCTGACTCGGTGCGGTTCTGCTTCGACCTGGTGACCGAGGGCACCAGCCTGGAGGGTGCGGCGCTGGAAATCGAGGAACCAGCCGGCCGGTGCCGGTGCCGTGCGTGCGGCGCCGAGTTCGTCCCCGACTGGCCGATCGTGATCTGCCCGTGCGGCAGCGCCGATGCCGAGATCCTGGCCGGCAACGACCTGCGGATCCTCTCGGTCCGGGTGGCCTGAGTGTGCGCGACTTGCGGCTGCGCCGGGGACGGAGCGGTGCTCCACGTACATGATCATGATCATGATCACCGCCAGCTGATCGCGCCGGCCGACTCCCGGACGATCACGCTCCAGCGCAAGGTGCTCGCGAAGAACGACGACCTCGCCCAGCAGAACCGGGACTGGCTGACCGCGCGCGGCGTCTTCATGCTGAACCTGATGAGCTCACCAGGGGCCGGCAAGACCACGCTGCTCGAGCACACCGGGGCCGACCTGGCCGGCCGGCTCAGCATCGCCGTCATCGAAGGTGACCAGGAGACCACGCTCGACGCCGGCCGGATCCGGGCGGCCGGAATCCGGGTGGTGCAGATCAACACCGGGGCCGGCTGCCACCTGGACGCCGAGATGGTGGCGCGCGCCCTGACGGCGATCGACCCGGCCCGCGGCTCCGTCGTGATCATCGAGAATGTCGGCAACCTGGTCTGTCCCGCGCTGTTCGACCTGGGCGAGGCCACCCGGGTGGTCCTGGCCTCGGTGACCGAGGGGGCCGACAAGCCGGTGAAGTACCCGGTCATGTTCGCCCGCGCCGACCTGGTCGTGGTCAGCAAGACTGACCTGATGCCCTACGTCGACTTCGATCTGACCGCGTACTCGGCCGACCTGAAGCGGATCAGTCCCCGGGCGAGCGTGCTGCCGCTGTCCGCGGTCAGCGGCGAGGGACTGGCGGACTGGTACGACTGGCTCGCCGCCGCCACCGCCGGTGTCGGCCGCCCCGCCTAAGCTGCCGGCCGGCCCACCGCTGTTGTATCGGCTTGGCCGGTCGGCTGGCGCCGGGCGGTGGTTTGCGAGGTATGGGGCGGATAGGCCGGGGTGGCTAGGGGTTCTGGGGGTGCTCGATCCTGGCCGCGGCGACGACGGCCTGGCCCAGGCTGATCCCGCCGTCGTTGCACGGGACGCGCGAGTGGGTCAGGACGGTGAAGCCGTGCGATTCGAGCTGCCCGGCAACGGTGGTCAGCAGCCGGAGGTTCTGGAAGACGCCGCCCGACAGCGCCACGGTGGCCAGGCCCGTCCGCTCCCGCAACATCAGGCAGCAATCGGCAATCACCCCGGCGAGCCCGTTGTGAAATCTGGCCGAGATCACGCCGCGGTCGACGCCGGCCGCGAGGTCGTCGGCGACGCAGCGGACCAGGTCGGCTCCGGCCACCTGGAGCACGTCGCCGGAGTCGATTCTGGCCCGGTACGCCCCGTCCTCGGCCGGGTCGGCTAGCTGCTCAAGCTCGGCCGCGGCCTGGCCCTCGTAACTGACGCTGTCCCGGACGCCGATGACCGCCGCCACGGCGTCGAACAGGCGCCCGGCGCTGGAGGTGACGGGCGAGTTGATGCCGCGGCGGGCCATGGCCACGACGCTGGCCCACTGCCGCTCGTTACGCTGCCCGACCGGGCCGACCGGACCGCCGGGGCTGGCCGCGTCGAGATAGGCGGCCGCCATCCGCCACGGCTGCCTGATCGCGGCGGCGCCGCCCGGCATCGGCACCGGGACCAGGTGGCCGGCCCGCTCGAAGCCGGCCAGCCCGGCGATCAGGAACTCGCCGCCCCAGATCGTGCCGTCCGTCCCGTAGCCGGTGCCGTCGAAGGCGACCCCGATCACCCGCGGGCCCGGGCCGGCCGCCCTATCGCTAGTCGGATCAGCCCCGTCCGCGCCGTTGTCGGCCAGGCAGCTCGCGATGTGCGCGTGGTGGTGCTGCACGCCGACCAGGTCAAGCTCGTCCGCCTCGGCCCGGTCCTGCGCGTACCTGGTCGACAGGTAGTCCGGATGCAGGTCGTGCGCGATCACCGCGGGCACGATGTCGAACAAGCGGCTGAAGTGCTCGATGCCCTCGGCGAACGAGCGCATCGTCTCGGCGTTCTCCAGGTCCCCGATGTGCTGGGAGACGAACGCGCGGTCCCGGGCGGCCAGGCAGAACGTGCTCTTCAGCTCGGCACCGCAGGCCAGGACCGGCCGGGAGAAGCTGGTCCTGACCCGGAGCGGCTCAGGTGCGTACCCGCGGGCCCGCCTGATCAGCGCCGGCCGGCCGCGGAACGGGCGGACAACCGAGTCGTCGGTCCTGATATGGATCGCCCGGTCGTGGGCCAGGAACGCGTCGGCGATGCCGCCCAGCCGCTCGACGGCCTCGTCGTCGGCGTAGACGATCGGCTCGTCCGATACGTTGCCACTGGTCAGGACTATCGGGCCGCCAGCCGAACGCAGCAGCAGGTGATGCAGCGGCGTGTAGGGGAGCAAGACGCCCAGGTAGCGGTGGCCGGGGGCGACCTGCTCCGCGAGCCCGGTGCCGGCCAGCTGCGGCAGCAGCACGATCGGCCGCCGGCGGCTGGTCAGAAGGGTGGTGGCCGCCTCGTCGACCTCGCACAGCTGGCGTGCCTGGTCCAGCCCGGCGACCATGACGGCGAACGGCTTATCCTCCCGGTGCTTGCGCGCGCGCAGCGCCGCGGCCGCGGGCTCGCTCATCGCGGCCACGGCCAGGTGGTAGCCGCCGAGGCCCTTGACGGCCAGCACGCCGCCGCCGGCCAGCACTTCGGCGGCGCCAGTAATCGGGTCCGCGGGCGCCGCGGCGCCCGCGGAGCTGGTCAGCCGCAGCCGCGGCCCGCAGTCGGGACAGCACGTCGGCTGGGCGTGGAAGCGGCGGTCAGCCGGGTCGTGGTACTCCGTGGCGCACGGCGGGCACATGGCGAAGCCCGCCATCGTCGTCAGCGCCCGGTCATACGGAACGCCGGTCACGATCGTGAACCGCGGACCGCAGTTCGTGCAGTTGATGAACGGGTAGCCGAACCGCCTGCAGGCCGGATCGTACAGCTCAGCCAGGCAGTCGTCGCAGGTCGCGATGTCCGCTGACACGAGTGCGCGACGCGGGCCGCCCGACTGGCTTGGCGCGATCGAGAAGCCGGTCGAGCCATCAGGGCGCAGCGGGCTGGTGGCGATCCGCTCGATGCTGGCCAGCGGCGGAGCGTCCCGGCGCAGCGCGAGCATGAACTCGCTGACGGCCTCGGGAGCTCCCTCCACCTCGGCGAAGACGCCGTCGACGTCGTTGCCGACCACGCCGCCGAGTCCCAGGCCGGTGGCCAGCGAATACACGAATGGCCGGAAGCCGACTCCCTGGACGATTCCCTCGACCCGGACGAGTGTCCTGATCCGCTGGCTCACCACTTCAGTGTGGCCCATTCCGGCCTGACCTGCCGGAGCGTGCGTGCACGCGCCGGTGAAATGGCAAATCCGGATGCCGGAAGGGAGTCCGGCACCCGGATATTGCGGTCTTGCTGCCCGGCGCGATCAGCTGTAGACGTGCAGGACGATATTGCCGATAGTGCCGGGTGTGGTGGTGGCGAGCAAGTTGCGCAGCAGCGCCGGCGCGACCGCGGTATGCGTGGTCGGGATGGTCGCGATGGTGCTCCAGGTGGTCCCGGCCAGGGTCTGGTAGCGGACCTGGGTGGAGAACGGGGCCTTGTAGACGAGCAGCAGCGGGCCGATGCTGTTCAGGGTCGGCACGGACGCCGCCGGTGCGGTCAGCGTGGCCGCGCCAGGCACCTGGGCCGGCCCGGTCCAGGTCAGTGACTCCAGTTCGTGGTGTGGTCGTCGGCGGTGGCGGCGTGGAAGACATCCCTGGTGCCGAGTTGCTTCCAGAAGACGAAGATCTGCCCGGTCGAGGTGCTGGTCGTCTGCTCGGTGATGGCCGGCGTGGCGCTCGTGCAGGGGGCAATCGTGCAGTGCACGCTCGTCGGGGACGGCGGGGTGCCCGGGACTACGGCGGACTGGGCCCAGCCAAAGCCGCGGCCGCGCGGGACGCCAACGGAGTACCTGACGTGGTTATACGGTCCTCGCCAGGCGACCATCACGACGTTCTTATGGTCAGGGAAGAAGACGGCCGGAGCGTTGAAGGTGCTGGAGAAGGCGATGCTCGCGGGCAGGAACGCGGGCTTGGTCCAGCCGATCGTGCCGTCCCGCCTGGTCTCGCCCTGTGCGTACCAGATGTGCTTGTCGGCGTGGCCGGCCCAGACCAGCAGGACCGCGCTCCGGCCTAGCGGGTCGGTGTACGCCGCGATCGCCGGGGCCGAGCTGGTCAGGGCGCCGCTGATCACGCCGATATGCGACCAGTGCGGCCTGATGTTCGTCCGGTACTTGTAGAAGACGTGGCCGGCCACGCCCCGCCCGCGCCAGGCGACCAGGACGCCCCGGCCGATCGGGTTCGGGAAGGTGATCGTGGCAATAGCCGGAGAGTCGTTGGTCAGCGCGCCGGGAACCGGCTTGCTGGAGCCCGACCACGAGGCGGCCGGCGCCGCGGCGGCCGCACCCGCGCCTGCCGCGCAGAGGGTGCCGGCTACCGCAACCGCCGAGACAAGCCTCGTCAGTGGACGTCTCAACATTCTTGACCTCGCGTTCTTTCGATGTCATCTGCCTGCGCCTCAGGCTGAGGCACCGAAAGGTTACGAGTCGCACGCTGAGTCACAAGCCAGGAATTCCCGTGACTTTCCTGGGTACTGGCTGTGGATTCGGGTCTTCGGCCAGGCGGATGAGCTCGGCCAGGGTGTCACCTGGGCGGCCGATCAGGACCGTGACGTGGGGGGCGGCCGCCCGCACCGCCCGCGCGGCCTCCGCCGCGTGTCCGGCACCGGCCGTCGTCGCCGTGGAGAGCACGACGAGGCTGGCTCCGACGGTCTCGGCCAGCATGGCGATCTCAGCCGCGGGAAGGTCAGCCGACAGGTGGTGCACCTTCCAGTGGTGCTCCCGCAGGGAGGTCGCCGCCATCAGCGCTGACATGCCATGGCGCTCTCCTGGCGGGGTAGCCACCACGGCGACACCGCGCGGTCGTCCGGCTGGCTGGCTGGCATGCGCGGAGATCAGCCGCTCGCAGATCGCCGTGGCCCGGTGCTCGACCGCGATCGAGACCGCGCCGGCTGCCCACTGGTCGCCAACCTGGCGCAGCGCCGGGGCGATCACCCGGTCGCAGAGATCGGTGATCGTCACGTGCCCGGCGAGGCGCTCCACCGCGCGGCGGGCCGCCGTCTCCTGACCGCTGACGAGCGCGTCGTAAAGCCGGTCCGCCTGGGCGGTCCAGTCCCTGACCCTGATCTCGGTCGCGGGCTGGCGCCCGAGCTCGCGGGCCGCCGCCAGCGCCCGGACGTCCGCCTCGCTGACCTCATAGCCGCGGCGGAACTTGCGAGCGGGCAGCTGACCGCCCCTGACCCAGCCGTAGGCGGTCTGGTAGTGCACGCCGAGCAGGTCGGCGGCTTCTTGTAGGCGCAACTCCCCCCCTCGGCTCGGGCAGCGGATTTGTACTCCGGGTAAAATTTAGTGTAACTTAGTCTCAGTTCGAGGTACACAAAGGCTGGCCACCAGGGCTGACTGTGTTCGCCGCGTCCGGGCACCGCGGGGGCGCGCCCGGACGCGATGTGCGCAGTCAGCCGCCGGGTGACTCAGGTTAACTTCAGTCCGTCTTGTTACCTAAGTCCCTCCCGCGGGTCCTGAAGGGCCCTATCTGGTCGTCGGCCGGTCAGGCAGCCTGCTCTCAGCAGAAGAGATAGGTGAAGGCCATGTCTGGGGCGCTTGAGCAGGCAAGACTACATCCCGTGCCGATTCCGGCTGATTCGGTCGGGAATCTGTTGGCGACGGCTGCGCGCGCGCCGTCCATCTTCAACACCCAGCCGTGGCTGTTCCGGATCACCACTCACGCCATCGAGCTCTATGCCGATCCGAGCCGCAGGCTCCGCAGCGATCCGGCCGGCCGGGAGATGCTGATCAGCTGCGGCGCCGCGCTGTTCGGGCTCCGGCTCGCGATCAGGGCGCTCGGGTATCAGCCGGTGGTCAGCGTGCTGCCCGAGCCGGAGCGCCCCGGCCTGCTGGCCTCCGTCAGGTTCGGTGCCAGCGAGCCCATAACCAGCCGGGAGCGCAGCATGCTCGCCGCGCTGCCGCGCCGGCATACCCACCGCGGCGGGTTCAGCCCTGATCCGCTGCCCCGCGGCCTGCTCATCGGCTTGCAGCACGACGCCGTCGTCGAGCACTCCGCGCTCGCGCTGATCGACCGGTCCGTTGCCTACACCCAGCTGGCCTCCATGGTGGCGCAGGCGTCAGGCAGCCTGAACTCGGCCGACCAGTCCAGGGCCGACGTCCGGCAGTGGGTCAGGCTGCCTGGCAGCCTGGCCAGGGACGGCATTCCAGCCGACTCGATCCCGGCATCGCCGGTTCCGGGGCCGGGCAGGCTGGTCCAGCGCGACCTGGACCTGGGCCGGGGCATCGGCCAGCTGTCCCCTGACGGGTGTCCGCCGGCCGCCACCGCGATCCTGCTGACCTCCGCTGATACCAGGACAGACTGGATCAGGGCGGGGCAGGCTCTGCACCGGCTGCTGGCCCACGCAGCGACCCAGTGGGTCTTCGCCAGCCTGTACTCCCAGCCGCTCGAGTCCGCGCCGACCAGGGCGCTAATCCGGTCCAGGCTCGGGCTGCCAGGCGCGCCGCAGCTACTGCTCCAGTTCGGGCTGGCCAGGCTCGCCCCCGCGACCCCGCGCCGCCCCGCATCGGGCCTGCTCGCTCCGGTCAAGCCCAGGTAGCCGGTGCGGAGGTGCTCACCAGTAGCAGATAATGACTCAGGTAACTGCGTACGACGAAGGTCCTCGTCCGCGCTGACCTCCACGGGCCGACGTCCCGCGCCGACCGGACAGGAGTGGGCCATGAACGTGTTCTGGGCACCGTCGGGCGAGCTCCCCAAGGAGGCGAGCTCCCCGGAGGAGATCTCCCGTTTCGTGGTCGAAGCGGCGGTCCACGCGCCATCGGTGAACAACACCCAGCCGTGGTGGTTCAGCACCGGAGACCACGAGGTCAGCGTGCACGCCGACGTCGAGCGGCGGCTACGGATCGCCGACCCTGACGGCCGGGAGATGATGATCAGCTGCGGTGCCGCGCTCTTCACCGCCCGGGTCGCGCTCCGCTACCTGGGTTTCGTGCCGAAGGTGCACATCCTGCCCGACCCGGACCTGCCCAACCTGGTCGCCAGGATCGGGTACTCCGGAGACCAGACGCCCACGGTCGATTATGAGCGCCAGCTCTTTGCCGAGGTTCCCCGCCGTCGGACGCATCGCGGCGGCTTCGATGCGGAGCCGCTGCCGGCCGGGCTGATCTCGGCGCTGCGCGACGAGGCGTCGAGGGAGAAGGCCACCCTTCGGATCATGGCCGAAGAGGGGCAGCGCGGCGCCCTCGCCGCCGTGGTGGAGGCGGCCGATTACGCGCTCAGGCTCGATGCCGCCCGGGTGCGCGAACAGTCCAGGTGGGCTCCGCCGCCCGGCAGCCCGCGGCGGGACGGAGTCCCGCCCACCGCCTACCCGGCCCGGCCTGACCGCACGGAACCGTCCTTCCCGAGCCGCGATTTCGCGCACGGCCACGGCTGGGGGCTGCCGCCAAGCGGTATGGGCACCGTGCCCCGGTCGGCTGGCGTCGTCGCGGTGCTGACCACCTCGGCTGACCGGCCCGATGACTGGGTCAATGCGGGCCAGGCGCTGCAGCGGGTGCTGCTGCTGGCCAGCAGCAGCGGGGCGACGGCTGCGCTGCACAGCCAGCCGCTCGAGGTGACCGAGCTCCGCGGGTTCATCGCCGCGGTGCTGTGCGATGGCGCCTACCCGCAGATGGTGGTCAGGCTCGGGACGACCGGTCAGGCCTCGGTGAGCGTGCGGCGCCGGGTGGACGAAGTGCTGCTTTAGGGTGTGGCTGACGGGCCGGTCTGCGGCCCGTCAGATTCGTGGACAACGGCAGGCGAAGGCCGGCTGGAAGGCGCTGTAACCAGATGGACGAGAACGCGCGGGACACCGGGCAGATCAAGGTATTCCTGCTCGACGATCACGAGATCGTGCGGCGGGGCGTACGGGACCTGCTTGAGGCGGAGTCCGACATCACCGTCATCGGCGAGGCGGGCACCGCGTCGTCGGCGCTGGCCAGGATCCCGGCGCTGCAGCCAGATGTCGCGGTCCTCGATGTCCGGCTGCCCGACGGCGACGGGGTCAGCGTTTGCCGCGAGATCAGGTCACGGATGCCGGAGGTAGCGTGCCTGATGCTGACCTCGTTCGGTGACGACGAGGCGCTGTTCGACGCCATCATGGCCGGCGCGGCGGGGTACGTGCTCAAGCAGATCAGGGGAACCGACCTCGTCGGCGCGGTCAGGACCGTGGCGGCCGGCCGGTCGCTGCTCGACCCCGAGGCGGCCAGCCGGGTGATGGCCAGGATGCGTGATCAGTCCCGGCGGTCGGACCCGCTCGCCGCCCTCACCGGCCAGGAGCGGAAGATTCTCGAGCTGATCGGCGAGGGCCTGACGAACCGGCAGATCGGCGAGCGGCTGTTCCTGGCCGAGAAGACGGTGAAGAACTACGTGTCAGCGCTCTTCGCCAAGCTGGGCATGGAGCGGCGCACCCAGGCCGCGGCGTATGCGGCCAGGCTGTTCGACGAGCCGGACCACCACGACCACCACGCCGGGTAGCCGCGGGCGCTAACCGCCGGCTCAATCCGGCTCGGCCGCGTCGTGCTGGCGGGGCCTGGTCAGCGGCACCCGCCAGACAAGCTCCGTGCCGCCGCCCTCGGCTGCCCCGGCCGTCAGCGACCCGCCGAGGCCGGCCGCCCGCTGCTGCAGGTTGCGCAGCCCGCTGCGCCTGCCGCCCGGGGTGATGCCCACGCCGTTATCCCGCACCGTGAGCACCAGGTGGTGATTGACGGTGATGGTCACGTCGACCTGCGTCGCATCCGCGTGCCGGGCCGCGTTGGAAAGTGACTCGCGCAGCGCGGTCAGCAGGTGCTCGGTGATCTCGTCCGGGACCATGGTGTCGAGTGCGCCGTCAAGCTGCAGGGAGGGCGCGAACCCGAGCGCGGAGGTCATCTCCTGCACCACGAAGAGCACCCTGGCCCGGAGCGCGGCCGGCTTGGCGTCCGGGTGGGTCTGGAGCGCGAAGATCGCTGAGCGGATCTCCCTGATCGTCTCGTCGAGCGCGTCGACCGACCGGCTGATCCGGTCAGCCACCTCGGGAACCTTGATCATGGAGGTGACGCCCTGCAGCGACATGCCCGTCGCGTACAGCCGCTGGATGACCAGGTCATGCAGGTCCTTGGCGATCCGGTCGCGGTCCTCGAAGACCGCCATCTGCTCGGCCTGCCTGCGGTGCTCGGCCAGCTCGAGCCCGATGGCCGCCTGGGCGGCGAAGGTGGCGAGCATGCCGGCCGCCGCCGGAGAGATCGGCATGGCGCCCGGGCGCCGGCCGGCCGACAGCACGCCCCGGACCTTGCCCGGCGCGCCGAGCGGCACGACCTCAAGCGGTCCGATCGCCAGCCGGGCCCTCGCGTGCTCGCTAACCTGCTCCTCGGCCTGGTAGTCGGGGATCGAGATTCGCTCGCCGTTGCTGATCACCCGCGCCGTGACCGAGTTCTCCAGCGGCACGACCAGGCCGCGCGCCTGGTCGGCGCCCGCGCCCGCGGCGTGCTCGACGCGGACGTGGTGCCCGTCGGGCATCGGCAGGCTGACCATCACGATCTCGGCGCCCGTCATCTCGAGCGCCTTCTCGGTGATCATCGCCAGCGCTTCGCCGGGTTCGGCGCCGGACAGCAGGTGACTGGTGACCTCGGCGGTAGCGCTCAGCCAGCGCTGCTGCCTGCGCGCCTCCTCATAGAGCCTGGCATTCTCGATGGCGACGCCCGCCGCCGCGGCGAGCGCGACGAGGACCGCCTCGTCCTCGGTGTCGAACTGCCCGCCGCCCTGTTTCTCGGTCAGGTAGAGGTTCCCGTAGACCTCGCCGCGAATCCGGATCGGCGCTCCGAGGAACGACTTCATCGGCGGGTGGCCCTGCGGGAAGCCGAAGGATTCGGGGTGGTCCTTGATATCGGCGAGGCGCAACGGCCGCGGTTCGCTGACCAGCAGGCCGAGCAGTCCCTTTCCCTCCGGCCAGTGATGGATCGCCTCGATCTCGGCGGTCGTCAGCCCGACCGGGATGAACTCGGCCAGCCGGCTGCCCTCCCCGATCACGCCCATCGCGCCGTACCTGGCATCAACCAGGGAGACCGCGGTCTCTACGATGCTGCGCAGCAGGACCTCGAGTTCCAGGCTGGAACCGACCGCCACCACGGCCTCGAGCAGCGAGTACACCCGGTCCCTGGTGGAAAGTACAGCCTGCAGCCTGACCTGCAGCTCATCCAGCAGCTCATCCAGCCTGAGGCTGGGCAGCAGCGGCTGCGGATCCGCCGATTCCACCAGTGGCTCCTCACTCGTCATCGGGTCCGACGTTGCGATAGTACGTCGGGGCTCAGCGGGCTGGTAGTCACCCCCGAGTGGTGACTGAGGTCCCTGCCGGTGGCGACCGTCGGCCCTGATCGTGGCCGGGCCGGGTGGCTGATGCTTAGGGCAGCTAAGGAACGGAAGTTGCCGGATCGCCGTA
>JADGPC010000106.1 GCA_017882645.1 Streptosporangiales bacterium
ACGTGGCCCTGACCTTCGATGACGGTCCGGATCAGGCCGCGACGCCGCTGTTCATCGACCTGCTGCGAGAGCGCGGTGTCCGCGCGACCTTCTTCCTGATCGGTTCTCAGGTATCGAAGTCGCCGCGGCTGGCAGCAGATATCGCTGACGCGGGCCACGAGATCGGCGTGCACGGCTGGCGGCACCGCTACCTGCCGCTGCGCGGCCCGCTGGCGACGCAGGCGGATCTGGCCCGAACCAAGGAGATCATCACCGCTACCGCCGGGGTGGAGCCGTGGCTGTTCCGTCCGGCCTACGGAGTGCTGAGCACGGCGGCGCTGATCGCTGCGCGCCGCCTCGGGCTGACGCCGGTGCTGTGGAACTGCTGGGGGCGCGAGTGGACGCCAGGCTCGACGCCGGAATCGGTCTACGCCACCCTGACCGGTGACCTGGCAGGCGGCGCGACGGTCCTGCTGCACGACTCCGACTGCACGTCGCCCGCGCTGTCGTGGCAGGCGGCGCTCGGGGCGCTCAGGCTGCTGCTCGACGAATGCGACCGGCGTGGACTGCAGGTCGGCCCGCTCGGCGAGCACGGCTCGCACTGGCGCGCTCTTGCGGTCGCTCCTGCGGCGACGGCCGAGGCGACTCCATGATCACGGAAGGCTATCAACTTCGCGTGCTGAGAGGCTTCCGTGATCATGGTGCGGCCGGGCCGGACGGGGCGGGGGAGTCGCCTTCTGGCTGCGGCCGTCCGGGACGACAGGGTGCTGCGCGGCGAGTTCGTGGCGTCGGGTGACAATGCGATATATCTTGCTGATGTGACCAGCCCCTCGCTAACCCCAGACGAGATCCGAGCCGCAGCCGAGACGCACTATGAGATCGGCGCCGACTACCAGTCGGCCGTCATCGAATCCTTCCTCGAGAAGGTCGGCCAGGAAATCGACGCCCGGGTCGACGCGCGGCTCGCGGGCCGCCCTGGGCCGCAGCCGGGTCAGTTCGCGCAGGCATTCGGCCAGCCCGGTCAGTTCGGCCAGCCCGGTCAGTTCGGCCAGCCCGGACCGTACCCGCATCCGGCTCAGTTCGGGCCGCCTATGCCGCCCGCAGTCCGTCCGGCGCGCGAGCGGACACCCTTTGCCCTCGCCGTCATCTCGATGGCGCTCGCCATCCCCCTGAGCGCCATCGCCGTGGCGGTCGGGCCGGATCCGGGCGGGATCGGCGGGCTGGTCGTGGTCTGGCTCGCGATCGCCGTGATCAACGTCGCGTACTCGCTGCATTTGCGGCCGCCAGGCGACCGCCGCTGACCGCCAGGCCGACGGTCAGCGGACCGCGGCCGCCGTCGGCTACTCGTTCGGGTCGGAGTCGTCGTCCCGGCGGGTATTGAACCTGTTCATCAGCCGCTCCCCGGCACCGACCGCCGAGCCGGCCACGCCGCGGACAGCGCCGATCAGCGGGTCAGCCGAGCGGTTCCAGGAGTCCTGGTACGACTTGGCCGCCGACTTGAATTCCTCGCCGACCGAGGCGTCCCGGTCGGAGTCTCGGCGCGGGTAATTGCCGGCCAGGATGTCGCGGTACTCGCCCTCGGAGGCCCAGCGGTCGATCTCGGCGAACCGGACGACAGCGAACGGGTGGGTGGTGCCGATCAGCTGAAGCAGCTTGAGCAGCCCCTCGCGGACGTCGGGCACGGCGTCGTACTCGCGCGCCTGCTCCAGGAACGCGTCGTGGCTGAGCTCGGCGAGCTGCGGGCCGCCGGCCAGCTTCATCAGCGCGCGGCGAGCCGCGGGTACGTCCTGGCCGGCCAGCAGCCCCGCGCGGTCGCTGGACAGCTCGGACTTGCGGAACCACTCCTCCAGGCCCCAGATGACGGCCTTCAGGCCGATCCACGCGAACGGCACCAGCGCGAGCCTGGCGGCCAGGCCCACCAGGTAGAACAGCATCGTCCGGTACACCGAGTGCCCGGAGAGCACGTGGCCGAGCTCGTGCCCGATGACGAAGCGGATCTCCTCCGGGTCCATCAGGTCGACCATGCCGGTCGTGATCACGATGAACGGCTTGTCGGTGCCGAGTGCCATCGCGTTGACCCTCGGGTCCTGCGTGATGAACAGCTCAGGGACCCTGGGCAGGTCCAGCACGTACGCGCCGTCCAGCATCGTCTGGTACAGATGCGGGAACTGCTGCTCGGAGGCCCGGACCGAGCTGGCCAGGAACATCAGCCGCAGGCTCCGGTCGCTGAACAGCCCGGCAAGGTTGCGCAGGATGACGTCGAAGCCGGTCAGCTTGCGCAGCGCCACGAGCGCGGACCGGTCGGCCGGGTGCTCATAGGCGCGTGAGCTGAGGTCGGGCAGACGAACGCGGGAGCGATCGGGCACAGTGTTCATGCCGTCATGCTATGCGTCATAAGGAAGGCTGACAGCCATGCTCGCAATGCGTTCTGGTAATGATTCGATTCCGCCGATATTCGAGCCTGACGCCGAGACCATGCCCGCGGACGAGCGGGCAGTCTTGCAGGCAGAGCGGCTGCGCGCCCTGATCGGCCGGCTGCTCGCCGCGGGCGGGCTCCAGGCGGGCCGCCTGGCCGAGGCCGGCGTGGCCAGCGGGTCGGATGTCACCCTCGACGATCTGGCCAGGCTGCCGACGACGACGAAGCGGGATCTGTGGGAGAGCTATCCGTTCGGGCTGCTCGCGGTCCCGCGGGATGAGGTTGTGGCGGTGCACGGGTCGAGTGGCACCGGCGGCCGGCCGACGCTGGTCTCCTACACGCGAGGCGACATCGCGCTGTGGTCGCGGATGTGCGCGCGGGCGCTGGCCGCCGCTGGCGCCGGGCCGGGCACGATCGTGCACAACGCCTATGGGTACGGGCTGTTCACCGGCGGCCTCGGGATCCACCAGGGGGCGATCGAGCTGGGCGCGACGGTGGTTCCGGTCTCCGGCGGGATGACGGCGCGGCAGGTGACTCTGATCGCCGACCTCCGCCCCGAGATCCTGACCTGCACGCCGTCGTACGCGATCCGGCTCGGCGAGGCGCTGGCCGAGGCGGGACTGACCCAGGCCGCCGGGCTGTCGCTGAAGGCCGGCGTGTTCGGTGCCGAGCCATGGACCCAGGAGATGCGGGTCAGGATCAACGAGCTGCTGGGGATCCGGGCGCTGGATATCTACGGGCTGTCCGAGGTGATCGGCCCCGGCGTGGCGTCAGAGTGCATCGTCGCGGCCGACGGGCTGCACGTGAACGAGGACCATTTCCTGGTCGAGGCGCTCGACCCGGTGACCGGCGAGCCGGTGCCGGACGGGACCCCCGGGGAGCTGACGTTCAGCACGCTGACCAAGGAGGCGCTGCCGCTGCTGCGCTACCGCAGCGGCGATGTCGCCGCGCTGCGCCGCGGCAGCTGCCAGTGCGGCCGGACCCTGGTCAGGATGTCCAAGGTGACGGGCCGTAGGGACGACATGCTCGTGATCAGGGGAGTGAACGTGTATCCCAGCGAGATCGAGCGAGTCCTGCTGGCCGACTCGGCGGTGTCGCCGGACTACGTGCTGGTGGTCGACGAGCGGGACGGCGGCCGCGATCTCATTGCCTGCTGCGAGCGGATCACCGGGCGCTCCGATGACGACCTCCGGGCCGGGCTCGAGCATCGGCTGCGCGACGTGCTCGGCCTGCGGGTCGCGGTCGTGATCGTGCCCCCCGGCTCGGTGCCGCGGACCGAGGTCGGCAAGGCGGTCCGGGTCAGGCGCTGGTCAGGCGGCGAGC
>JADGPC010000107.1 GCA_017882645.1 Streptosporangiales bacterium
CGGACACCAGGACGGGGCACAACGCCGCGATCGGCGGCCAGACCGGCTGCTCCTGCTCGGACACGATCATGATCGCGCACATCTCGCCTGGGCATCACAACATCACCGTCGTCAGCATCCCGAGGGATACAGTCGTGCCGCTCTACGCGTGCACGGCGTGGAAGGGCACGCCGGGTCAGCCAGCTGATCCGTACGCGGTCGAGCGGATCAACGCGACGCTGGCGGCCGGCGGCCCGGAGTGCGTGCGCGAGACCGTCGAGCAGCAGACGGGCATCTTCATCAACGACGTCATGGAGCTGAATTTCACCGGCTTCGAGCGAGTCATTAACGACATCGGCGGGGTCAACGTCTGCCTGCCGTTCGCGATCCACAACGTCATCACGGCCAGCGAAGGGTCCGGCCTGGACCTGAAAGCCGGCGAGCACCACATCAACGGAAGGGTGGCGCTGGAGTTCTGGCGCACTCGCTACAACGTGGCCGACGGATCCGACATCGCGCGGATCGCGCGCGACCAGTACCTGATGGCCCAGATCGTCAAGGGCGTGCTGCACAGCGGCCTGCTCCAGAGCCCGTCCAAGATCTACACCGTCATCGGCGACATCGCCGACGCGATGACCACCGACGCGAGCAATGCCGAGCTCTTCCGCATCGCGACCAGCCTGCGCGGAATCTCGGCCAAGGACGTTCAGTTCATCACCGCGCCCTGGGCGTCGTACCCGTACGACCCCAACGAGGTGGAGTTCGCTCAGCCGCAGGCCGATGCCGTCTTCTGGGCGATCGCCCATGACACGGCGGTCCCCCCGACCAGCAAGGGCAAGAACCACATCAGGACCGACGCGGTCAAGGGCCAGCGCAGCGGCCCGATCAATGAGGGCCCGGCCGGCTCGCTGCTGACGCTCATTCCGTCTCAGGTAAAGGTCATGGTGCTGAATGGCTCGAGCCAGGCCGATCGCAGCGCCCTGGCGACCGCCGGGCTGGCCAGCCGCGGGTTCGATGTCGTGGGCACCGGCTATGCCGCGACGAATACCTACCGGAAGTCGGTGATCGAGTACGGGAGCATCGCCGACCTGGCGGCCGCGAGGACGCTGCGGGGGCAGCTGACCTCGGTCGCGATGAAACTAGTGCCAGGGCTGACGGCAGGAACGGTCGACCTGATCCTCGGCTCGCGGTTCACTAAGCTCGCGCCGCCCGCGCCGACCTCCCGGGCGTCGATCACCTCGCTGTCCAGCACGTACGGCGGGATCAACGCCAGCGTTTCCTGCCGCAACAGCGCCTTCTACGCGGCCAACGGGATGCCGCAGGCCCAGTCGTCATCCTGCGCCTGCTAGCGAGCGGCCACCGGGCGCGGGATGCACGGCGGACGGAGCGGGCGGAGCCTCGCCGGCAGTACGCTGATCGGCGCAGGCCAGCCAGGTTGCCCACGGACGTCTCGCTCGGATCAGCGGCCGGGAACTGGCCGTCTGCCGATTGCGTTCAGCTTTAGAGTGATATAGCCCCATCTGAAAGTCGTGTCGTGCTGCCTGGAGGAGCGCATGAGGCCACGGCGGTCCACTCGGCAGTACCGGGCCAGCGGGTCCGGCCGAGCAGGGCGGTCCACGCTGTCGCGGCGCAGGCGCGTGGTCGCCTGGATGTCGATCGTGATGACAGCGGTGCTGACCATCGCCGTGCTCGGCGCTTATTTCACGGTCCGGGCGAAGCTCGACAGCATCGGGCGCATCGTGATGGCCGACACCAAGAACCGCCCGCACAATTACAGCAACGCGCTGAACATCCTGCTGCTCGGCTCGGACACCAGATCGGGGCACAACGCCGCGATCGGCGGGAAGGTCGGCTGCAACTGCTCGGACACGATCATGATCGCGCACATCTCCCCGGGTCGCGGCCGGGTGACAGTGCTCAGCATCCCGCGGGACACGGTCGTGCCGTACTACGCCTGCGACCCGGTCCAGGGGACGCCCGGCCAGCAGGCTGACCCGGGCGCCTTCGAGCGGATCAACGCCACGCTGGAAGCCGGGGGCCCTGAGTGCGTGCGGACCACCGTCGAGCAGCAGACCGGGATCAGGATCGACAACATCATGCAGGTGGACTTCACCGGCTTCCAGAAGGTCGTCAACGACGTCGGGGGGGTCAAAGTCTGCGTGCCCGTTGCCATCAGCGATCCGATCCGCGCCCTGCCCAACGGCGACGTCGTCGGCTCGGGGCTCAAGCTTTCGGCCGGCGAGCATCACATCACCGGGCGGGTCGCCCTCCAGTTCTGGCGGGCGCGGTATGCGCTGGCCGACGGTACCGACCTGGCCAGGATCCAGCGCGATCAGTACCTGCTGGCGCAGATCGTCAAGGGCGTCCTGCACAGCGGGCTGCTGACCAGCCCGACGAAGCTGTACTCCGTGATCAGCGATGTGGCCGGATCGATGTCCACCGACGCCAGCCCCAGCGACCTGGTCAGGATCGCGACCAGCCTGAGCCATGTGTCGACCAGTGACATCCAGTTCGTCACCGCGCCCACCACTCCCTACCCGCCCGACATCAACGAGCTCGAGTTCGCGCCCCAGGCGCAAGCCGTCTTCTCCGCTATCGCGCAGGATCAGAAACTGCCGAAGGCCCCGCACCGCAAGAAGGGCGGCGGCGGGGCGCTGCTGACGACGAGCCCGTCGCGGGTGAAGGTGACCGTCCTGAACGGGACGGCGATCCCGCAGCTTGCCGCCAAGGTGTCGGCCGAGCTGTCCGGCCGCGGCTTCGCCCTCGTGGGGCCGCCCGCGGACGCTGCTACCTCGAACTACGTCCACACGGTGATCGAGTACGGCTCGACGGCCGACCAGGCCGCGCTGGACACGCTGAGGCAGCAGATCCCGGGTGCGACGGTGCAGCTGGTACCCGGGGTCGCGGCCGGGACCCTGCAGCTCATCCTGGGGACCAGGTTCCGTGCGCTCGCCGCCCAGAGCAAGCCGCTCGGGACGATCTCGGGCAGCTTCAAGGCGAGCAGCCACTGCCGCAACAGTGCCTTCTTCGGGCCGAACCTGGCCAAGCCATCCGGTAAGGTCCGGTGCGCATGCTGATTACGGCCGGAGGTGGCGAGTGAAGTACGTGAACCTTGGCCAGACCGGTCTGCGGGTCTCGCGGATCTGCCTGGGGATGATGAGCTACGGCAACGGCAGTGAACGGGCGTGGGTGCTCGACGAGGACGCGGCCGAGCCGATCGTCAAGGCGGCTGTCGAAGGCGGCATCACGTTCTTCGACACTGCCGACGTCTACTCCGGCGGAGCCAGCGAGGTGGCGACCGGTCGGCTGCTCGGCAAGTTCCTCAGCCGCGACGAGGTCGTCGTCGCGACCAAGGTGCACGGCGCCATGGGTCCCGGCGAGAACGACAGGGGCCTGTCCCGCAAGCACGTCATGTCCGGCATCGACGCCTCGCTGCGCCGGCTGAACATGGACTACGTGGACCTGTACCAGATCCACCGGTGGGACAGCCGGACGCCGATCGAGGAGACCATGCAGGCGCTCGACGACGTCGTGCGGGCAGGCAAGGCCAGGTACATCGGCGCCAGCTCGATGTTCGCCTGGCAGTTCGCCAAGGCGCAGTACGCCGCCGACGCCCACGGCTGGACCAGGTTCAGCTCGATGCAGAACCACTACAACCTGCTCTACCGCGAGGAGGAGCGGGAGATGATCCCGCAGTGCATCGACCAGGGGGTCGGGGTCATCCCGTGGAGCCCGCTGGCCAGGGGCGTGCTGGCCGGAAACCGGAGCAGGACGGGTGAACGCCGCACCACCAGGGCCGGCAGCGACCCGTTCAGCGACTCGCTTTACGCCATGCCGTCCGACTTCGACGTGGTGGACCGGGTCGCGCAGGTGGCGGCCGGCCGCGGCGTTCCGCCGGCCCAGGTCGCGCTGGCCTGGCTGCTGCACCGTCCTGGCGTGTCAGCGCCGATCGTCGGCGCGACCAGGCCGGGGCACCTGACCGACGCGCTGGCGGCCGAGCAGCTCGAGCTGAGCGCAGCCGAAATTGGCTCGCTGGAAGAGCCCTACGTTCCGCACCCGGTGCTCGGACATTAGTCCGCCGATTCTGGCCTGGAGAGCTATTATCGTTAATTAATTTGCAGTAAGAAACTGGCCCGCACTGCCCGGGGGAAGAGCAATTCTGGCATTGCGGTGCGGTCAATACATAACTGCGGAACCAGGCTCAGGCGGCGATCCGGGCAGATCGCCGGCCAGGCGGCCGCCGAGGGGGCGGGGGAGATGCAGGCGGTGCGATGGAGGCTGCCGGTGATCGTCGTGACGCTCGTCGTCGGGACCACGGGCGCACTCGTCACCTCGATCACCGGGGCCGGCGCTGCGATCCGTCCGTCCAGGCCAGCCGGGCCCGCTAGCACAGCCCGGCCGGCCAGCGCGGATGTGCCGGCCGGACCGGCCGCGGCCAGGGTACTCAAGGTCGCGGCGACCGGGCCCGCTCCGCTCGTCACGGACGCCGTCGGCCAGCGCCGTTCCAAGCACGGGCTGGCCGCGCCCCGGCTGAGTGCCGCGATGCTGCTGGCCGGCCAGATCAGGCAGGCGCAGGCGCGCGCCTACCTGCGGCACGCGCAACCGCCGGCGGCCAGGGACCTCACCGGCACCCAGCGAGCCCAGATCCGCGATTACTTCTGCGGGCCGGCCGCGGTGACCGAGATGCTGGCCCAGCTGAACGTTGTCCTGCATCAGCAGGCCGCGGCCAGGGATCTCGGCACGAAGCCTGCCGGGACCGACTGGTCCAATGCGCATGGCTATCCGGTGCCGCGCGTGCTCAATGCTCATCAGACGCGCAATAAGTACGTCGCTGTCGCCCTGCCGTGGTCACCGGCGCCGGCTCAGATCGGCATATTCAGAATGGACCTCGTGAGCGATATCAGCCGGGGTCCGGGCGTGCCGCTCGCCGGAAATGGATACGAGGTACCCGGCGGCCCGCACCTGGTCGGTCATCCGGCCGGGCAGACGATCATGCACTGGTTCGATATCCGCGGCTACTCGCAGGCTGGCGCGGTGACCGACTACGAGGACTCCGTGCACGGCGCGCCGAGCATCGGGTGGAGCGCCGCCGTGCCGGCCTACTCGTCCCTGCCGACGGTCACGATGGTGTACATACTCGGGGCTCGCGGTTACGTCTGGTAGCGGGCTCCCGGGATGAGCACGACCGGCTGGCGGCGCTGCTGGCAGGCCGGGGTCGCGATCTCCGCGCTGGCGGCCGCGGCCTGCGCCGGCTCGCCTGCGCCGGCCGGAGCGGCCGGAGCGGCCGGCCGGACAGCGGCTGGACCAGCCAGCCCGGACGCGGCTCGCCGGGCCGGCCCGGCGGCCAGGTTCTGCCCAGGCAGGCCTCCCGGGACCCTGACGGCTGCGATGACCAGGGCCGTGCCCGAGTCGCTGCGCGGCGAGGTTGTCCCGCTCGGGATCTCGGCCGACGGCGCGACGGCCTACGTCTCGGCCTGGACGCGGCGGTTCGCGGGAGTCGCGGCGCTCAGCCTGGCC
>JADGPC010000108.1 GCA_017882645.1 Streptosporangiales bacterium
CAGCCGGCCGTCGGTCAGCCGGCCGTCGGTCAGCCGGTCATGGCGTCGGCGCTGCGAGGGCAGTGAGCGAGAGTCTGCCGGTCAGCTGGCGGGCTGGTTCAACCGGTCAGCTGGCGGGCTGGTCGAGCCGCCGGGACTCCTGGGCGGCCCAGAAGAACAGGCCGGCGCCGAGCACCACGACCGCGCCGATCAGCAAGGTAATCCCGGCACCCGCGTGCAGGAAAGCGGAGGCCCCGGCGAAAGCGCCGGCCAGCATCGCGAGGACGGCGGCAATCCGGCGGGCGGCCTGCGGGTTGGTCCCGCCCCCGAGCGTGGAATCGGCTGCCAGCCCGGTCAGCGTCATGGTCAGTACCGTCGTCGTCAGGTCGGGAACGGCGAGCCGCCGGATCGTGGAGTTGCGCACCCCCATGCCGAACGCGAGCACCGCGATGATCGTGTACCGGGGCCAGCCCTGCGACATCTGGGCCACCCCGAACGCCAGGGCGGCGGCCGCCGCGGTCGCCACCGCTTCGATCGTCATCGCCATGGCCAGCAGCTGCCGCCGCGATGTCAGCCGCCGGGCCGCTCGCCCGGCGGCGGCCGCTCCCAGCAGGAACGAGCCGAGGGAGGTCATGCACGCAGCCGCCGAGAACCCGGACGCGCCGGCCGCCGCGAATCCGAGCAGGACCACGTTCCCGGTCATGTTCGCGGTGAAGACGTGCCCGAGCCCCAGATAGCTGACCGCGTCTACGAGCCCGCTGATCACGGTCAGCCCGATGAGCGTCCCGAGCAGCAGCTTGCCCTGCCCGGCAGTCGGCGCCATGCCGCGGATCAGCCGGCCAGGCTCACGCTGCCGTCGGGGAGCAGCGTCCAGCCAGGATTGTGGGCCACTTCCCACGGGTGCCCGTCCGGGTCGATGAACAGCCCCGAATACCCGCCCCAGAAAGTCTTCGCAGGCTCGCGCCCGATCACCGCGCCGGCCGCCCTGGCCTCCTCGATCGCCGCGTCCACCTCGGCGGGCGAGCGGACGTTATAGGCCAGCGTCACGCCGCCCCAGCCACCGGAGTCCTGGACCGCGCTGTCGTGGGCGAGCATCGCCCGGTCCCAGAGCCCCAGTACCAGACCACCCGCCTGGAAGAAGACAACGTCGTCGGTGTCCGCGGTAGCCGGGATCCAGCCGAGCGCGGTGTAGAACTGCCTTGCTCGCGCGAGATCGCTGACGCCAAGGGTGACCAGGCTGACACGCTGCTCCATGAAATCTCTCCGAAACGGCTGGGGCCGAGCCAGTCCGCGGCCGCCGCAGGGGCTTGCTACCGAGGGCAGACGACGCCGCGGATGGCGCCTGACGAGTAACCTTCCTCGCTGATGATCGCACCCTGGCTCGGATCGCTTCGATCGGTCCAGCTAATCGGGACGTGGTGGGTCCAGAGCAGGAACCTCGTGGTGACCCAGACCGTCCGCATCTCCCAGCCCGAGTGCGGCGACCAGCACGGCGCGGTGCGGATCGGAATCCGCACGTCGACGGACTCGCCCGGAGCCAGGACGGAGCCCGCTAGCACACGCGGCGCGATCTGCTGCTGCTGGTACCTGAGGTACTCGAGCGTGTAGGTCGGCTGGCCGTCGATCCGGAAGGGCCGGCCGTAGTGGATCGCGCTGGCCGGCATGCCTGGCGGAAGCAGGCTCAGCGACTCGATCGTGACCGGGAGCGGCCCGTCGTTGCTGAGGCTGATCAGGAAGCTGCCGCGCGCGGACGGCTGCGGCGGGATGTAGACCTGCCCTTGCATCCCGCCCACCGTGTTGACTTCCTTGCTGATCAGATGAGGGCCGACCGGGCCGCGGCTGCCGCCACCGAAGGCAGCCGGCTGGTATCTCGCCCCGAAGGCCCATGCCGCGACGAGCGCCGCGACGACGAGCGTGGCGGCGGCCAGGCCGAGCCGCCTGCGCCAGCGCCGGCCCGGCGGCGGTGCCCGGCCGGGATCAGGATCAGCGGTCCGCGGCGGAATCGTGCCGTCGATGGTTCCCGCGCTCATGGGCACGCTCCGCTGCTAGCAATCAGCCGTAGGCTAACTGTAACGGCGACACGCCCGGAAAGGCCCGCGGCAAGCCGGCTGGCCGCCGGGCCTGGGAACGTGGAGGCTGACGGCATGCCCGACGCCGCGGACCACCCCGCCGCCGAGCCGCTCAGGTACGCCGAGCGTCTGGCCGCGCTGCTCGCGGATCGGTGCGAGGGGGCGCTCGAGGCCGCGTACCTGCACGGTTCTGCCGCCCTCGGCGGCTGGGTTCGGGAGCGCAGCGACGTGGACATCTTGTTCGTGGTCACGGACGACATCTCCGGCCCGGCCCTGACGGCGGCCGCCGGCCTGCTGGCCGCGCCCGGCGACTGCCCCGGCGGCGGCCTGGAGTGCAGCGTGGTCACGGCCAGTCAGGCGCGGCGGCCAGCGGCACCGTGGCCGTTCGTGCTGCATGTCAGCCCGGCCGCTGGCGGACCGCGGGTGGTGCGCGGAGACGCCATGTCAGGCGACCCCGACCTGCTCATGCACTACGCGGTCTGCCGGGCGGCCGGCCGCACGCTGCTCGGACTGCCGGCGCGGGCCCAGCTTGGCCCCGTCGCCCGGCCGGCGATCCTGTCCTACCTGGCCGACGAGCTCGGCTGGGGACTCGCGCACGCGCCCGAGTGCTACGCCGTGCTGAACGCCTGCCGCGCGCTGGTGTACCTGGCCGACGACGCGATCGTGTCCAAGGTAGCGGGCGGCCTGACCGCCCTCGATCGCTCGCTGGCGCCGCCTGTCCTGGTGCGGGACGCCCTCGACCAGCAGCAGGGTCGGGCGCCGGAACGGCCGCCCCGGCCGGAAGCGGTCTCGTTCGTGACCGGTGCGGCCGCCGCGCTCAG
>JADGPC010000109.1 GCA_017882645.1 Streptosporangiales bacterium
GACCTCAACATGTACGAGCGGCAGCACGGCGGCGACATGGAGGTCGGCTCGTACGCACACCGGCCGATCATCGTCGACCCCGATGCCATCCCGTCGATCGAGCAGTCGGTGCTCTCGCCGACCGAGCTGCCGTTCACCCAGGACGACTTCGACCCGCAGCTGGCCCAGGCGCTCGAACTGATGCCAGATCTGCTCGGCGATGAGCGGGCGGGAATTCGTTATGCCATTAACGGCCTGATCTCGATGACGCCCGACGGGCATCCGGCTATCGGCGAGGCCCCGGAGGTCGCGGGGCTGTGGTCGGTCGCCGCGAGCTGGATCAAGGAGGGGCCGGGCATCGGCCGCGCGGCGGCGGAATGGATGACGGGCAGCGCGCCCGAGATCGACATTCACGAGGCCGACATCTCGCGGTTCTGGCCGCACCAGCGAACGGTCGCGCATGTCACGGCGCGGGCGGCCGAAGGCTTCAACAAGATGTACGGGATCGTGCACCCGGGCGAGCAGTGGGAATCCGGGCGGCCGACGAGGGTCGGCCCGGCCTACGACCGCGAGCGCGACCTCGGCGCCGTGTTCTTCGAGACGGCCGGCTGGGAGCGGCCGTTCTGGTACGAGTCCAACTCGGGGCTGCTCGAGCGCTACGCGGGGCAGCTGATGCCGCGGTCCGCTGAGTGGGAGTCCCGGTGGTGGTCGCCGATCATCAACGCCGAGCACCTGGCGATGCGGGAGCACGCCGCGCTGATCGACCTGAGCGCGTTCGCCGTGCTCGACATCGCCGGCCGGGACGCGCTCGCCGCGGTGCAGTACCTGGCCGTCGCCCAGCTGGACGTCGCGCCCGGGCGGGTGGTCTACACCTCGCTCCTCGATGACCGGGCCGGCTTCCGCGGCGACCTGACAATCATGCGGCTCGCGGCGGACAAGTTCCGCGTCGTGACCGGCGGGGCCACCGGGATGATGGACCTGAAGTGGATCACCGATCACCTGCCGGCTGGCTGCCAGGCCGTCGTCACCGACGTCACCTCGGCCTGGACCACGCTCGGCCTGTGGGGGCCGAAGGCCAGGGAGATCCTGAGCCGGGTCACCTCGTACGACGTGTCGCACCCCGGCATGCCGTTCGGGACGTGCAAGGAGATCGAGGCCGCCGGGCTGACCGTGCTCGCGTCCCGTATTTCCTACGTGGGCGAGCTCGGCTGGGAGCTGTACCTGCCGATGGAGGAGGGCGGCAAGCTCTGGGACGCGCTGTGGGACGCCGGCCAGCCGTCGGGCATGATCGCGGCGGGCATCGGCGTCTACGGGACCACAGGCCGGCTGGAGAAGGGCTACCGCGCGTTCGGCGCCGAGCTGACCGGTGACTTCAACCTGGTCGAGGCGGGCATGACCAGGCCCAAGGTCAAGGCACAGGACTTCCTCGGCAAGGCCGCGTATCTCGCCCAGCGCGAGCAGCCGCCGGCCGCCGTGCTGTGCACGCTGACGGTCGACGATCACGCGTCGGCCTCCGGCGAGCTTCGCTATCCGATGGGCGGCGAGCCCGTGCTCGGGGCCGACGGCGCCGTGCTGACCGACTCGCGCGGCCGGACCTCCTACGTGACCAGCGCGGGCTCCGGCCCGTCGGTCGGCAAGCACATCCTGCTGGCGTATCTGCCGGCCGACCAGGCGGCTGAGGGCCGCAAGCTCGCCGTGGAGTACCTCGGCGAGCAGTACCCGGTCACCGTCGCGGTGGCCGGCTCGACCCCGCTGTTCGACCCGGCGAACGACCGGATCAGGTGCTGAGCCCGTGGAGATCTGCGTCTGCGTGAAACGGGTGCCGATGGTCGGCGGGGCGATCATGGTGACGCCGGACGGGCTCGAGGTCGACACGACGATGTCCGGTTTCACGGTCAGCCCGCATGAGGAGTGCGCGGTCGAGGAGGCGGTGCAGGTCGCCGAGCGGCTCGGCGGCTCGGTGACGGTGCTGACCCTCGGGCCGCCCGAGGCGGCCGGCCAGCTGCGCGACATGCTCGCGCTCGGAGCCAGCCGCGGGATCCTGCTCCAGACCGACGGCGCCGAGTGGGGTCCGATGGCGACGGCGGACGCGATCGCCGAGGCCGTCGGCGGCGGGAGCGTGACGTACGACCTGCTGCTGTTCGGCAACGAGGCGGCCGACACCGGCGGCTATCAGGTTCCGGTTCGAGTGGCGCACTTGCTCGGCCTGCCGTGCGTGACCGGGATCAAGGGGCTCGAGGTTGTCCCGGCCGGGGACCGGCCGGAGCGGATCCTGGCCAGCCGCGAGTATCGGGGCACCGAGGAGGTGTTCGACCTGCCGCTTCCCGCTGTGGTCAGCGTCAAGGAAGGGATCAACCTGCCGCGTTACCCGTCGCTGCCCGGCCGCCTGCGGGCCAAGCGCGCCACCATCGAGACGATCGAGCCGAGCTGGGAACCAGACGGGCTGCGCAAGGAGCGGCTGCGGGTCCCGGCCGGAGCCGGGAAGAAGGCGCAGGTGCTCGGCGCGGGCACCGAGGCGGTTCCCGCGCTGGTCAGCCTGCTCGACGAGCTCGGAATGCTGTCATGACCGTCCTGTGCCTGATCGAGACCGACGCGGGCGGGGGCGGCGTGGACGCGTCGATGCGGGCGCTGGCCGTCGCTCGGGGACTGGCCGGGTCGGCGGACGAGGAACTGGCCGCGGCCTGGTTCGGCCCGGCCGAGGCGGTCAGCCCCGGGGAACTGGCGGCCGCTGGTGTCGGCCGGGCGTGGGCGATCGGCTCGGCCGAGCTGTCCGGCTACGCGCCGCTGGCCTGGGCCCGGGCCCTGGCCGGCCTGGCGGCCGACCCTGTAACCGGCTCTGCGGCCGACCCGGCAGCTGGTCCGCTCGGCGGTTCCGGCTGGATCTCGGCCATTGTCGCGGCCGCCACCGATCACGGCAACGAGGTGCTGGCTCATCTCGGCGCGATCACCGGCCTGCCGATGGCGGCGAACTGCGTCTCGGCGGCCCGCATCGCGCCCGGCAAGTGCCGCCTCGTGCGCCAGCGGTGGGCGGGCAGCCTGATCGAGGATGCCGTCCTGGCCGCGCCGGTCGCGCTGCTCACCGTGGCCGCCGACGCCGTCCCCGCCGATGCGGTGCTGGCCGATGCGGTGCTGGCCGAAGTGAGGCCGGCCGCGGCCGGCGAGCCGGCCGGTGGCGGAGGCGATGCAGAGGTCAGCGTCGAGGTCTACCAGCCCGAACTGGCCGACGGCGACCTGACCGTGCTGGCCGCCGAGTCAGCGGACCGGCGCTCCGGCGTCTCGCTAGCCAGCGCACGGGTGGTGGTCGGCGGCGGGCGCGGCGTAGGCGGTCCGGACGGGTTCGCCGTGCTGGAGGAGCTGGCCGGGCTGCTCGGCGGGGTGGTGGGCGTCTCGCGGGTGGTGACCAGCGAGGGCTGGCGCCCGCACCGGCAGCAGGTCGGCCAGACGGGTACCAAGATCACGCCCGAGCTCTACCTGGCCTGCGGCATCAGCGGCGCCATCCAGCACATGGCGGGCTGCCAGGGCGCGAAGACGATCGTGGCGATCAACACCGACTCCGGCGCCCCGATCGTCACCAAGGCCGACTACGCGGTGATCGGTGACCTGCACGAAGTCCTGCCAGCTCTCGTCGAGGCCATCAAGGCACGTCGGCCGTAGCGATCCCCGGCGCCGCGGTCATGATCACGGAAGCCTGCCGGCGGCAGATTCTGCTGACTCGTTTCCGTGATCATGAGCTGGACGGCTCGTAGCGCAGCAGGCGGCCGGCCCGGGCGCCGGTGTGGCGGCCGCGGTCATAGGTCAGGATGCCGTTGACGATGAGCCAGTGCAGGCCTTCGGGCTCGCGCTTGGGTTCTTCGAAGGTCGCGACGTCACGGAAGGCGACGGGATCGAAGACCGCGACGTCGGCCCAGGCGCCCGGAATCAGCCGGCCCCGATCGGCCAGCCCGAACCGGTCCGCCGGGAGACTCGTCATCCGGCGGACCGCCTCGCTGACGGAGAGATCGCCGCGACCGCGGACGTACTCGGCGAAGACCCTGGGAAAGGTCCCGAACAGCCGCGGATGCGGGAGCCCGTCCAGTTCGGGAATGCCGTCCGAGCCGATCATCATCCGCGGGTGGCGGACGTTCGTGACCAGGTCGTCCTCCGACATCCCGAAGCCGATGCTGATCGCGGCGAGCCCGCCGGGCGCGGTGAAGACGCGCCGGATGAGATCGGGGAGCGCGATTCCCTCGCTGGCCGCGACATCGCTGACCTTCCGGCCCTGGTAGCCGGGGAACGGCGGGCAGGTCGCGAACTGATTCTGGGCGGCCCATTCCGGGGTGATCGTATCCGCGCTGACGTACTCGGCCATCGGGCCGCTGCTCGCGGTGTAGGGGTAGAAGTCGAGCGTGACGTCGGAGCCGGCCGAGTTCGCCCGGTCGATCGTCGCCAGCGAGTCGGCGACCTTGCCCCAGTTCGGCCGGCCTGCCGCCTTGTGGTGCGAGATGTGCACCAGGCAGCCGGACTCCGTGCCGATGCGAATGGCCTCGGCCACGGACTCGAGCAAGTAGTCGCCCTCGTTACGCATATGGGTGGCGTACAAGCCACCGCCGTTCGCGGCGGCGCCGGCCAGCTCGATGATCTCCTCGGTGGGCGCCCATTTGCCTGGCTTGTAGATCAGCCCGGTCGACAGCCCGCACGCGCCCTGCTCCATCGCGCGCTCCACGTGCCCGCGCATGGCGGCGAGCTCGGCCGCGGAGGCAGGCCGCGGGTCCTCGCGCCCGATGGTGACCATCCGGATGGTGTTGTGCCCGACCAGCGTCACCGCGTTGCAGGCGAATCCGCCCCCGATCACGGCGCTGCGGTAACCGTCCAGGTCAGGCCAGGTGGCCCCGGCGATCGACTCGATGTCGTCGACGCCCGTGGCCGGGAAGCCGCTGAACCCGCAGTTCCCGATGACCAGGCTGGTACAGCCCTGTGCCACCTTGAACTCCAACCCGGGATGCTGGATCAGCGCGGCGTCGTCGTGGGTGTGCACGTCGATGAAGCCTGGGCTGCACACGAGCTCGCCGCGGGCATCAAGCTCGATGGCCGATGGCCCGGCCAAGGCGGGTTCCGCGCCTGCCGACAGGATCCGGCCATCGCCGATCGCCACGTCACCGTCGGTCAGCGGGCTGCCCGTCCCGTCGGCGATGAGGGCATTCCGCACGACGAAATCGGCGCAGGACGGCATTGGCTCATGATAGGCCGCCGCCCAGGCCCGGCCGCGAGCCGACGACGCTGCGCTGATCGAGCAGCAGGGATGACAATGAGTTAACGGAGAAAAGGACTCACAAAGGGGGTGCCGGTATCGCCGAGAGCATGATCCGAAGTACCCCGGAGAGCCCGGTCCAGCGAACCGCGCGGGTGCTCAGAACCCAGGCGTCGCATTGCGACACGCTGGGCAGCCCGCTCTACGCCGGACTGCTCAGGCACGCCGCCGATGACCTGCTGGCCGCTGGTCCCACCGCGGCCGTGCTCGATGGTCATCTGGCTGATCCGGGCCGCAGCGCGCTGGCGCTGCGGATGCTCGGCGGCGTGCACGCGCTGGTCCTGACCGGGCGCGCGCCCGAGTTGGCCGGCTTCTATCCCACGGCCGGCGGGTCGGCCGACGCCGGGCCGGAAGCTGCCCTGGCCTGGCCGGCCATGCGCCGCGTACTCGAGGCACACGCAGCGCAGATCCGTTCCTGGCTGGACCACCCGCCGCAGACCAACGAGGTTGGCCGGGGCGCGGCCCTGGCCGGAGCGCTGTGCTACCTCGTCGCCGAGACGGCCCGTCCGGTGCACCTGGTCGAGCTCGGGGCGAGCGCGGGCCTCAACCTGCGCGCGGACCGGTTCTGGATTTCCGGTGCCGGGGTCAGCTACGGTGACGAGTCGTCTCCGGTGCGGATGCCGGGCGGCTGGGCCGGCCGGCCGCCGCCGGTCCGGCCAGTCGACGTGGTCTCCCGCACCGGTGGTGACCTCAGCCCGGTCGACCCGCTGAGCCAGGACGGCCGGCTCCTGCTCAGCGCGTACATCTGGGCGGATCAGGTGGCGCGGATGGAGCGGCTGCGCGGTGCGCTCGACCTCGCCGCGCAGGTACCGGCCGACCTGCGGGCCGAACCGGCATCGGCCACGATCGCCGGGATCACCCTGGTGCCGGGGACCTGGACGGTGCTCTGGCACTCGATCATGCAGCAGTACCTGGACGCGGAGCAGGCGCGGGAGGTGGCCGACGGGGTCGCGGCGGTCGGTGCGACAGCGACCGAGTCGGCCCGGTTCGCCCACGTGACGCTGGAACTGGTCAAGGGCACTCCGCAGACACCAGTCGAGGTCACGACCTGGCCGGGCGGCACGCGCCGGCTGCTGGGCACCGCGCCGCCGCACGGCCTCCCCGTCACCTGGACCGCCTAGCCAGCAGACCCGCCCCGGGTCGGCGATGGATGGCACATTCATCCGGCGAATCCCGCATGGATGGCACTTTCATCTGGATGGATACGCGGATTCATCCCGGCCGTGGGCGGTTGCGGGCTGGCTGGGCACCTGGGCTCCTGGGCTCGCTGGGCACGGCGCGGAGGTTATTGAGGCCCCTCCAGCTCATACCCGGAGGGGCCTGATCACAGAATGCCCAACAAGCAGCCCAGGAACCGGTAGCGACACGCGAACATCGACGGCATAGCCGGTTACCACCGGGTTTCCGGCTCGGAATCGCTCCGGCTGAGGCAGCCGGCCGGGTACGGCCGGGGTCGGCCCCGTGGTCGCCCTACTGGCGGCCCGCCCACTGGTAGCGGCGTGATCCCCGGCCGAGGATCCGGTCGATTGCCTTCCCGACGTCGCCCTCCTCGGCGAGCATCCGGCGGATGACGTAGATCATCGTCGGGACGGCCCAGAAGTCACCGCACACCCACAAGATCGCGGCACCCATCTGCTGGTCGGCCAGCGGCGGCAGGGTCACGCCAGGGGCATGCGCGTAGACCGTGTACCAGGACGTCGTCGTGAAGAAGCTCATCGACATGGCCAGGATCCACATCTGCACGTTGGTCGCCACCAGCGCGACGGCCTGGGCAGGCCTCGACATCTTGATCCGGAACGGCGGCGACGGGATGAACTGCAGCCAGAACAGCACCCCGGTCAGGAAGAACGTGCCGTGCACCAGCCAGATGTGGATGACCTGATTGCGCTCGCCGAGGTCGAAGGGCCCCGGCAGATGCCAGAAGACCATCGTGAGGTTGAACGCGATGATGGCCACCCACGGCCGGAGCAGGAACCCGCCGACCGCGCGGACCGGCCGTGACCAGCCGCCGGCCATGACCTCCCTGGTCGCCTCGCGCCCGAGCCGGCCAGGCAGCCCGTCGAGCAGCGGCTGCCACGGAGCGCCGGCCACGATCAGGACCGGCGCGGCGAACATCAGCAGCAGGTGCTGGATCATGTGCACGAAGAAGTAACTGCCAGACCAGTAGTCGATCGGTGACTGCACGGCGAGCAGCAGGACGACCAGCCCGCCGTAGAACCACAGCGACCTGAGCCGGCGCTGTCTGGTGCGCTCCGGACGTGATCTGCGGGCGAGCCTGGCCAGCCCGACCTCATGCCAGCACGCGAGGATCAGCGCGATTATGGCGAACGGGTCGAACGACCAGTTGCCGGTTAGATAGTGCATCGTTCCTCGCTCAACTGGAAGAGCCGCTGCGGGCCAGTGCCTGCTCGGCCGCCTGGGTGAAGTCGACGGCGAACGACGACCTGGAGCTCGCCGTTCCCGCGCCCGGATCGGAATTGATCTCGGTGCGGATGTGACCGGCCGCGTCGATCGCGAACACGAGGTCGTTGTGGCCGATCATCTGCCCTCCGGGCAGCACCTGGACGGCGACGCCGTAGCTGGCCCACACCTTGCGGAGCTGGCTGAGCGAGCCGGTGAGGTACAGCCAGTTGCGCATGCCGGTCAGGCGCTCCTGGCGGTCGAACGCCTGCAGGTATCCCGTCGTGTAGTAGAGCGGGTTGGCCGCGATCGCGACGATCTCGACGCTGGCCGCCTTCGCCCCCAGCATCTGGTCGGCCACCCGCAGTTCCTGGGCGATGAGCGGGCAGTCGGTCGTGCAGACCGGATCGAGGAAGGTCAGCAGCACCACCTTGCCGTGCAGGCTGGCCAGCGAGACCGGCCTGCCGTGCTGATCGGTCAGCTGGAACGGAGCCGCGGGCAGGTCAAGCGGCGCGCTCGAGCCGCCAAGCGCCCGCGCGATGATCGGGTCCGCGTTGGGGCTGGCCTGGGCTAGTGCCATCGGGGCGGCGCCGAGCAGCACGACGGCGCCGGCCCAGACGGCCAGGATCCCCTGGGCGCTGGCCGACGCGAACCGGCCGGCCAGCCCGCCGGGCCGCAGCCCCTCGCGCCAGGATGGCCAGGCTGGCCGGCGGCCAGC
>JADGPC010000110.1 GCA_017882645.1 Streptosporangiales bacterium
CATGGCCTCTCACAGGTACCGTCGGAAACTGACGGGCGGTGCGTAGCCGCCCGGCGGGAAGGCCCTCGAGATTCTCGAGCTTCGCGTCCTGGCACGCAGGCGAGATGAGCGAAGGGCCGGCGCCCGGCCCTCCGCTGGCCGGTCCCGGTCCCTCCGACACGCTTGTGTCCAACGCGGCGCCTCAGGGCGCTCAGGGGAGAGTGAGTGGCCATTTCCGCATCAGCCCGCGCAACGCGGCCGAACCGTATCACCCTTCACGAGTCAGCAGCCGCCTCAGGTGACCCGACCCGGTCACCACGGGAGCGATCAGGGCAGGCCGGTCCTGCCGCCGACCAGGGTGCCCAGGCGGCGCCTGGTGCCGGTGCGGACCGCCGCACCTACGTGCTCGACACCAGCGTCCTGCTCGCCGACCCCGGCGCTATCAGCAGGTTCGCCGAGCACAGGGTGGTTCTGCCGCTGATCGTGATCACCGAGCTTGAGGCCAAGCGGAACCACCCCGAGCTGGGCTTCTTCGCGCGGGCAGCGCTGCGTCACCTCGATGACCTGAGGGTTGCTTACGGCCGGCTGGACGCCGATATCGAGATCGGCGAGCTGGGCGGAACGGTGCGGGTAGAGCTGAACCACTCCGATCCCGCGGTGCTGCCCGCGGGTTTCAGGCTTGGCGACAACGACACGAGAATCCTGTCCGTAGCCCGGAGCCTGGCGGCCGAGGGTGAGAGCGTCGTCCTGGTCAGCAAGGACCTGCCGCTGCGGATCAAGGCCGCCTCGATTGGCCTGCCAGCTCAGGAGTACCGCGCCGAGCTGCCGCCCGACTCTGGCTGGACCGGGATGGCCGAGCTCGAGATCAGCGCGGCTGAGATCGACCAGCTCTACCAGAACGGCACGCTCGACTCGCCAGCCGGGGCGGGCCTGCCCTGCCATACCGGGCTCGTGCTCCTGGCTGGCGATGCGGGAAACGGCAGCGCCCTGGGCCGCGTGCAGCCGGACAAGTCGGTGCGCCTGGTCCGCTGCGACCGGGACGTATTCGGCCTGCGCGGCCGCAGCGCCGAGCAGCGGGTCGCGCTTGACCTGCTGCTCGACCCGGAGATCGGGATCGTCTCGCTCGGCGGCCGGGCGGGCACGGGCAAGTCAGCGCTCGCGCTCTGCGCCGGGCTCGAGGCTGTACTCGAACGCCGCCAGCACCGCAAGGTCGTCGTCTTCCGGCCGCTGTACCCGGTGGGCGGCCAGGAGCTTGGCTACCTGCCCGGCTCGGAAGCGGACAAGATGAACCCGTGGGCCCAGGCGGTCTACGACACCTTGTCGGCCATCACCACTCCCGACGTGATCGACGAGGTCGTGGCCAGGGACATGCTCGAGGTACTGCCGCTGACCCATATCAGGGGACGGTCGCTGCACGACTCGTTCGTGATCGTCGACGAGGCGCAGTCGCTGGAACGAGGCGTGCTGCTGACCGTTCTGTCCAGGATCGGGTCGGGCTCCCGGGTCGTGCTCACGCACGATATCGCCCAGCGGGACAACCTGCGGGTCGGCCGGCATGACGGCGTGGTAGCCGTCATCGAGAAACTCAAGGGCCATCCGCTGTTCGCGCACGTCACGCTGGTCCGCTCCGAGCGGTCACAGATCGCCGCCCTGGTCACCGAGATGCTCGAGGACGTCGGGATGTAGCCGGCTGGCGGGCGCACCGCCGTCCGCGGCGTGGCAGCACGATTTTCGTGCTGTCACGTTTCCGGCCCCGGATGCCCAACCGGCCCGGGGGCGGTACCGTCAACAAAGTCATGAGCGACATTGACAACGCACAGGCGCCTGCGGCACCCGGCCAGGGCCCAGGCCGGCCTGCCGCACGGACCGGCACCGCGGTCCCCGTTTCCGTCATCATGCCGGTACGTGATGCCGAGCGGCATCTGGCCGAATCGGTCAGCCATGTGCTGAGCCAGAAATACCCCGGCGAGCTCGAGCTGGTTCTGGCGGTCGGCCCGTCCCGGGATAAGACCGAGGAGCTAGCGAAACGGATCGCAGCCGCTGACCCCCGGATAACCGTGGTGATCAATCCATCCGGGCAGATCCCCAGTGCGCTGAACGCCGCGGTGGGAGCCTCGCGGCACGACATCATCGTGCGGGTCGATGCCCGGTCGCGGCTTCCGGCCGGCTACATCGCGACGGCCGTGCGCACCATGGCCGAGACCGGCGCGGTCAATGTGGGCGGCGTACGGGCAGCCGAGGGGGTCACCCCGTTCGAGCGGGCGGTCGCCTGGGCGATGACGTCGCCGTTCGGGGTGGGCACGTCGCGGTACAACACCGGCGGCATCGCGGGGCCGTCCGACTCGGTGTACCTGGGAGCGTTCCGCCGCGAAGCGATCGACGGCGTCGGCGGCTACGACGAGCAGTACCTGCGGGCCGAGGACTGGGAGCTGAATCACCGGATCCGCCGGGCCGGCGGGCTGATCTGGTTCCAGCCCGAGCTCAGGGTCACCTACCGGCCGCGAGCGAAGGTCCGCGAACTTGCCTCGCAGTATTTCCTCTACGGCAGGTGGCGGCGGGTGATCGCGCAGCGCCACCCGGGCACGATGAACCTGCGCTACCTGACACCGGTGGCCGTGGTACTCGCCCTGCTGGCCGGAACGCTGGCCGGGATCGCCGGGGTGATCGGGCTGGGCATCAACGCCGGCGGCTGGTGGCCCTTCCTGCTGACCGCGTGCTTCGGTATCCCGTTCGCTTACCTGGTCGGCGTCCTCGTCGTGGTGGCCAGGGCCGGCACGGACGGCAGACTCGGCCGGCCGGCCCTGGCGTGGCTGCCGGCCGTTCTCGCGACCATGCACGTGTGCTGGGGGGCCGGGTTCCTCACCAGCTCGCCGCGCCGCCTGGTGCGCGGCGAGAAAGCCGGCCGGGCACCCGGCAGCCCGGTGCCCGGCAGCCCGGCACCCGGCAGCCCGGCGCCTAGTCCGTCAGCCGATCCGGTGCCCGGCTCGCCCGCCGATCCGGTGCCCGGCCCGGCCGCCCACCCGCAACCGTGATCACGGAATCCTGCCGGCACCAGCCGCCGGCAGGATTCCGTGATCATGACTTGGCTGGGGGGTCGGCTGCCTCGGTGAGGGCGGTCTCGGCAATCCGCAGGTCGCCCGGGTAGGTGATCTTCAGGTTGCGCTCGCTCCCGGGGACGACGCGGACGGGGACGTCGGGGAGGTAGCGCAGTACGATGCCGCAGTCGTCAGTCGCCTTGAACGTTCCGCTGTCCCGGTCGGCCGCCGCCAGCTGATAGGCGCGCCGGATCACCGAGAGCCGGAAGCCCTGCGGCGTCTGGCAACGGCCGAGCGACTCGCGCGGCGGGATCGACGTCATCAC
>JADGPC010000111.1 GCA_017882645.1 Streptosporangiales bacterium
CTGAACGAGACGCTGGTGGCCAAGATGCGGGTGCTGCGCGTTCCACGGTTGCTCGCCACCGGTGCGCTGGTGGCCCTGCTCGGTATCGCCGCCGGGCTGACGGGGCTGGCATGAGCGGCGACCTCGGCGGCGCGGGGCTGAGCGGCCTGGCGGTGAACGCCGAGCTGGCCTGGGTGCTGGTCGGCCTCGGACTCGCGGTGGTGATGGTGCAGCGCCGCACGCTGGCGATCGGCCTGGTCACCGCGCAGGCCCTGGTGCTGGTCGGGCTCGCCCTGGGCCATGCCCGCGGTCCCGAGGAGTACGTAGCCGCCGGCGCCCTGGCGCTGCGGGCCGTCGGCCTGGCGACGGTGTTCCTGCTGCTGATCGCGCGCACCCGCGACCCCCGGCCGAGCTCGGCCGGGATGGCACCGCTGCGCCGGGGCGGGCTGGCCGTGGCGCTCGCGCTGGCCCTGACCTGGCTGGTGCCCACCATCGGGCTGGCGTCGCGGGACGCCGAGCGAGCCGTCCTCGGTCTGGCGGCCTTCGGGTTGCTGACGGCGGCGACCCGCCCGGCCACCCTGTTCCAGGTTCTGGGGGTGGTGCTGGTCGAGAACGGCCTGGCGCTGGCCGCGCTCGAACTGCCCGGCACGTCGTGGCTGATCGAGCTCGGCGTGGCCTTCGACCTGATCCTGATCGCGCTGGTGGCCGGGGTGTTCCACGAGCGGATCTTCGCCGAGTTCGGCGCCGGCGACACGGCGGCCCTGAGGAGTCTGCGTGATGGACCGTGATCGACCGTGATTGACCGGGTGTACCTGGCCGAGGCCTCGATCGTCGTCCCGGCCCTGATCGCCTGCCTGATCTGGTGCCTGCCGCGTGGCTGGGTCGAGCGCGCGGCGCTCGCCGGCGGGGTGGTCACCGGCGGCCTGGCGCTGGTCGTCGCCGGCGTGGCGCTGGCCGATCCCGGTCACCCGCAGGTGGGCGGCTGGATCGCGCTGGACGCCGCGGCCGGGCTGCTGATCGCCGTGATCGCCGTCGTCGGGCTGGTCAGCGTGCTGGTCTCACCGGCCTACCTGGCCGCGAACACGAGCACGCTGGTCGGCGAGCCGCGACGTCGCAGCACCTACTACGTGGTGTTCTTCGCCTTCTGGTCGAGCCTGCTGGCGGTACCGCTGGCAGGCAATCTCGGCGCGGCCTGGCTGCTGATCGAGGCGACCACCGCGGCGTCCGCGCTGCTGGTCGGGTTCAGCGGCAGGGCCCGTGCCCTCGAGGCCGGCTGGAAGTACCTGATCCTGACGTCGCTGGGGCTCGGGGTCGCGCTGCTCGGGATCGTGCTGCTCGCGGCCGGGGTGCCCGGGGGAGGGCTCGGAGCGCTGTCCTGGCGCGCGCTGCCCAGCTACGCGTCCGGGGCGCCGAGCGGCCTGATCGCCTACCTGCTGCTCCTCGCCGGCCTGGCCGCCAAGATCGGCTGGGCGCCGGTGCACAACTGGTTGCCGGACGCGCACTCGGAGGCACCCGCTCCGGTCTCGGCGATGCTGTCGGCGGCGCTGCTGCCGGCGGTGCTGCTGGTCGCCTGGCGATGTTCGCAGGGAATGGCCCCGGTGATCGGAGCCTCGGCGGCCCAGGGGGTGCTGATCGGCTTCGGGCTGGCCTCGGTGGCGGTCGCCGTCCCGTTCCTGTCCCGGCCGATGGCCTGGAAGCGCTTGCTCGCCTACTCGAGCCTGGAGCACATGGGCGTGATCGCCCTCGGCATCGGGTTCGGAACGCCGCTGGCGATGGCCGGGGTCGCCGTCCACATCGTCGCGCACGCGATCGCGAAATCGCTCGGGTTCGTGATGGTGACGCCGCTGCTGGCGCACGAGCCGCTGGCCGCGAGGCAGGCCGTGGCAGGCATCGGTCGGACCCGGCCCGCCCTCGGAGCCGGGATCGGGGTGTGCCTCGGCACGCTGTCCGGACTGCCGCCGTCACCGCTGTTCGTCAGCGAGCTGCTGATCATCGCGGGCGGGTTCCAGGCCGGGCGCCCCTGGGTGGCCGCGGTCGCGACGCTGCTGCTGGCGCTGGCCTTCCTCGGCCTGATCCGGGCATTGATCGACACCATCGCCGGGACCGCGCCCTGGCGGGAGGCCACGCGGCTGCCCGGACTACGCGGGGCGAGCGCGCTGGCGGCGGTGTCCGTGGTGTCGCTGTTGACCATCGCGGGCGGCTCGGCCTGGCTGCCGGCGAGTGCCCTGGTACAGGCCTTCCTGAAGGGAGTCTCGTGAGCATCGAGATCACCGAGACGCTCGGGCCGGACGACCTCACCTCGCTGAGCCCGACCGCCGATGCCGCCGAGCGCTATCGACGGCGGGTACGGGAGTCGCTCGAGACCGGGTGGCGCTTCGCCGGCCTGCACGTGAGCCCGGGCGCGGGCTCGGTCCGCACCCTGCTCGCCTCCCCGTTCGGCGCGACCCACCTGGCCGGCGTCGCCCTGGCGGCGGGCTGCGTGCCGTCCATCGTCGACCTGGCGCCGGCGGCGAACTGGGACGAGCGCGAGGCGCACGACTTGTTCGGGATCGGGTTCACCGGCCATCTGCCGCTCCGCCCGCTGGCCGACCACGACGACCGCGTCGATCCGATCGACGGTGCGGCCTGGACCGTGCCGGTGACCGGCACCGACGCCTACCAGGTCGCGGTCGGGCCGATCCACGCCGGAGTGATCGAATCCGGCCACTTCCGCTTCCACCTGGTGGGGGACCGGATCCTGCACCTGGACGCGCGGCTGTTCTACAAGCACCGCGGGCTGGAGCTGGCCGCGGTCGGCGCCCAACTCGAGCAGGGCACCGGGTACGCCGCTCGGGCCTGCGCCGCCTGCGCAGTGACCAACAGCGTCGCCTACGCGCACGCCGCCGAGCAGGCGCTCGGGCTCGTCCCGACCGCGGAACTGGCGCGGGTGCGCACCGTGCTGCTCGAGCTGGAACGGCTCTGGAACCACCTGAACGACATCGCGGCGGTCTGCGCCGGGGTGGGCCTGGCCGCCGGGAACAACCGGTTCGCGGCGTTCACGGACCGAGCCCGACGGGTGAACGCCGCGGTCGGCGGGCACCGCTTCGGTTTCGGGACGGTCCGGGTCGGCGGAAGCGATCTCGGGCTGGGCCGCGGCCAGGTGGCGGCGGTCCGCGCGGATCTGGGGGAACTGCGCCAGGAGGTGACCACGAGCTGGCGAGAGCTGCTGTTCAACGCCTCGTTCGCGGAGCGCCTCCCGGGCGTCGGCACTTTGTCGGCCGACCAGGCTCGGCAGCTGGGCACGGTGGGCCCGGCAGCGCGCGCGGCCGGCCTGGCGCAGGACGTCCGCTCCATCAGCCCGCGGCTGGCCTACACCGGGTTCGAGCCGGTCGTCCCGGAGCGGGCCCTCGGCGACGTCCAGGCCAGGTTCGAGCAGCGCGCGCTGGAGCTGTGGCAGACGTTCGACCTGTTGGACGCCCTGCTGGACCGGCCGCTGGTCCCGGCCGCGGGTGAGCCGGGAGGGTCCGCGCGGCAGATCGGGGTGGGCCGGGTGGAGAGCCCGCGCGGCGCCACCAGTTGCGTGGTCGAACGGGACGGCAGCCGGATCGCCAGGATGCGGTTGCGGACCGGGTCGTACGCCAACTGGCCGTCCGTCGCCGCGGCCGCGCCCGGCAACCTGCTGCCCGACTTCCCGCTGATCAACAAGAGCTTCGAGCTCTGCTACTCCTGTGCGGACCGCTGATGTTCACGCTGCTGCGCGACCTGCGCAGACTCCGTCGCGACATCGGGCTGATCCGCCCTGACCGAGGTCGAAGCCTCGCGATCAGACACGTGGACGCCGGCTCCTGCAACGGCTGCGACCACGAGTTGACACTCACCTCCAGCCCCGCCTACGACCTGCAGCATCTCGGCCTCGGCATCGTCGCCTCGCCGCGGCACGCGGACGTGCTGCTGGTGACCGGCGCGATCACGACCCGGATGCAGGGCCCCCTGCTGACCGCGTACGCGGCCATGCCGCAGCCGCGGCTGGTGGCCGCGCTCGGCGACTGCGCCCTGGGGATCGGGTTGCTCGGCGATCCGACCGAGGTGGTCGGCCCGCTGGACGCCGTGCTGGGCGTCGACCTGAGGATCCCCGGGTGCCCACCGACACCGGACACGATCGCCGCTGCCCTGCTGACCCTGATCGACAACCCTCCCGCGGTGATCCCGCAGCGGTGATCGGCCCGCCCTAGCCGGGTGGTTTCTGGCGATTTATCATGATTCCCAGTCTGGGTTCGCTGGGAGCGTGATCGTGAAGCATGGTGCCGACGAAACCTGGCCAGGTCTGCCCCCCAGGGCTCAGGAGTCGCTGGACGAGCTGCTGGCCGGCAACGCCCGGTTTCGTGCCGGCCATCCGCGGCATCCGCACGAGTCGCGCGCCCGGCGCAGGAAGGTGGCGACCGGGCAGCATCCGATCGCGCTGTTCTTCGGCTGCATCGACAGTCGGGTCCCGGACGAGATGGTGCTCGATCAGGGACTGGGCGACCTGCTGACGGTGCGGACCGCGGGGCACGTGCTCGACCTCGCGTCGCTGGGCAGCCTCGAGTTCGGCGTCCATCAGTTGAGGACGCCGCTGATCATGGTGGTCGGGCACGAGAGCTGCGGCGCCGTCGCGATCGCCATCGGTGCCCTCGAGGGCGGCCAGCCGGTGCCGAGCGCGGTCAGTGCCCTGGTCGAGGTGATCCGCCCGGC
>JADGPC010000012.1 GCA_017882645.1 Streptosporangiales bacterium
ACCGGCTGGCCCGCTCGCAGGCCCGCCTGCTGCTGGCCGGGAGCCAGTTCAGTCTGAGCGCGCCGTTCACCACACTGGACGAAGCGCGTGCCGAGGCGAGCGCGGCGCCGCAGCGGCTGCTGCTCGCGGGCGGAGGCGCGATCGCGGCGCTGGCGCTGTTCATCGTCTTGGCCGGCGGCGGTCTTCGCCGCGATCAGCGGGCCGAGCTTGTCCGGCTCCGCAACGCAGGTGCCCGTACGCATCACTGCGTTCTGTTCGTCACAGCGGAATCCGGCTGGCTGTGCGCAGGGGCGCTGAGCGTCGGCGCGGCCGCCGGGATCGGGGCCGCGGCGCTACTCGCGAGGGCCCAGGGGGAACCGGCTGGCACGATCCTGACGCACAGCCTGATCACCCCCGCGGGGGCGATAGCGCTGGGGACCGGGTGGCTCGCGGCGACCGCGATGCTCGCCACGCTGGTACTGGTGCGAAGCGCCAGGCTGATCGACCTGCTGGCGGTCGCGGCGGCGGCGGCCCTGGTGGCGACGCTGGTCGGGGGCACGGGCAGCGATCACGCGCTGGCGCTGCTGCTCGCACCGCTTTGCTGTGTGGCCGTCGGGGTGCTGACGTTTCGCGCTGCGGGGCTCGTGCTGCGGGGAGCCGAGCGCGTGGCGCGGGGCGGCCCGGTGCTCACCCGCCTCGCGCTCGTCAACCTCGCCCGCTCTCCCTGGCTGCCGGCGCTGGCCATCGCGTTCCTGACCGTCGCCGTTGGTCTCGGCGGCTTCGCCCTCGCCTACCGCTCGACGCTGATCCGCAGCGCGGCAGATCAGGCGGCGGACCGCGTCCCGCTCGACGCCCTTGTCTCGCCTGGGCCGGATTTCCGCACCCCGCTCGAGCTAGCTCCGCTTCAGCGCTGGCAAGCGCTCGCGGTCGGCCCTGTACTGCCCATCCACCGGACCGAGGCGAACTATGCCAGTGGCGGAGGGACCGTGACGGTTCCCGCGCTCGGCGTTCCCGCCGACGGGCTGATCCAGATCCACGGCTGGCGGCCGAGCGACGGCTCGGCACCACTGACAGTGCTCGCCCGGCGCATCGAGCCGACAGGTCCGGTCCGGGTGCCTGGGCCGATGCTTCCGGCCGGCGCGCGCTGGCTGTCGCTGCTCGCTTCCTCGCCGGGCCTCGCGGTCGACGTGCTCGCCGACCTGCGCGATCCCCAGGGAACGATCCGGCAGGTGGCCTTCGGGACAGCCGGCCCTGGCGTCGCGTTCCTGCGCGCCGCCGTGCCGCCCGGACGGTGGGAGCTGGCGGCTCTGGAGCTCGACGAACCTACCGGTGTCGCCATTACGAACGGTCATCAGAACGGCGAGAACCCGGCCGCCGCAACTCAGTCTCACACGCGCGTTGCGCTCGGGCCGCTGCTCGCGCTGCCAGCTCGCGGGGGATCCCTGCTGCGCGTGCCGCTCGGTGCCTGGCGCGGGGTAGGCGCGGCGGCTACGACGGCACCCGTGCGGGGCGGTGCCGTCGCGATGGTCGGCTTCGACGCGAGCGGAACACCCGGCGTGCTCCGGCCGGCGCAGCCAGCCGACACGCACCCAGTCCCGGTGCTCGCTGATCCGCGGACTGCCGCCTCCGCCGGGCCTGGTGGGCGGATCGCCCTGACTGTCGACGGCCTCCCGGTGATCGCGCGCGTGGTCGGGGTCCTCAGCCGCTTCCCGGCGCTTCCCTCCGACCCGGCCGGCTTCGTCATCGCCGACGAGCCGACGCTCGCGGCGGCCCTGGATGCGCAACTCCCCGGTCAAGGCCGGGCGGATGAGCTGTGGATCGGAACCGGGCACCTCGCGGGTCTGCGCGCCGCGTTGGGGAGCGGAGCGCTCGCGCAGCTTGACTCCTCGTTCCGCGTCGACATCGAGCATCAGCTCCGGGACGCGCCGGTTGCGCGCGGAGTGCTCGGAACGCTCATCGCGGCGACTGCGCTGTCCGTGCTGCTGGCTGTCGTCGGGTTGCTGGCGGCGCTGCTCGGCGGAGCCCGCGACGAGCGGGTCGAGTCAGACCTCGAGGAGCAGGGCGTCGGTCCGCGCGGACTCCGGGCCGAGCTGCGCGTCCGGCTCGCGCTCGCGAGCCTGCTGGGTGTGATCGTCGGCCTCGGGATCGCGGTGCTGCTGACCCGGCTGGCTGTCGCGAGCGTTCGCGGCGCAGGCGCTGTCGCCGATCCCAGGCCGCCGGTGGTGACGGTAGTTCCGTGGGCGGCGCTCGCAGCCTGGAGCGTCGGCACGTTCGCGGTCCTCACGCTGGCGGGATGGCTGGTACCCCGGGGGAGTGTCGTTCGTTGAGCGAAGCGGCCGTCGAGCTGTGCGACGTGTTCTGCGTGCATCGCACGAATGAGGGGGATGCAGCGGCCCTGGCGGGGACGAACCTCGAGCTGGTCCGCGGCGAGGTGCTGGGCGTGCTCGGTCCGAGTGGTGCCGGGAAGAGCACGCTGCTGCGCGTCGTAGCCGGGATCCAGCCGCCGTCGGCCGGGGTCGTCCGCGTGCTCGGCCGCGACATCGGCCGAATGTCAGCGGGCTCCCGGTCGCGGCTCCGTCACGAGCTGATGGGGTTCCTCGGGCAGGACACCGAGACGGCGCTGAGTCCCGATCTTCGTGTGCGCGACGCCATCACGCTGCCGCTCGTGCTGCGGGGTGTGCCGAGGCGGGAGCGTCGTACTCGAGTCGATGAACTGCTCGAGGCTACGGCGCTGGCCGGCCGGGCTGACGCGCTGCCCGGGGAGCTGTCGGGTGGCGAGCGCCAGCGGTTCGCGCTGTGCGCTGCCCTCGCCCACCGGCCGGCGCTGCTGCTCGCTGATGAGCCGACCGGCGAACTCGACGAGGCCAGCGCCGACGGCACCCGCGCGCTGATCATCGAGCTCGCCCGCACCAACGGCACGAGCGTCATCCTGGTGACCCACGATCCGGCGACCGCTGGGGTCGCCGACCGCACACTCCGGATCCGGGACGGGCGGATCGTCGGCGACCGTCGGGGCGCGGAGGAGGCGCTCGTGATCAACGGAGGCTGGCTGCGGCTTCCCTCCGATGTGCTCACGCAGGCGGGGATAGGGCGCCGCGCCCGCGTGCGGTCAACCCCGGACGGGGTGATAGTGACGCGGGCGGACAGCGATTCCGGCCCGACCGGGTCGGTGGGGTCGGCTACAGCCAGCGCCCGGCCGCAGCCTCCGGTCCCCTGGGTCCCCGTCCAGGTCGGGCTTTGCTCGGTGGCGCGCACCTACGGGCATGGGCTAACCAGCCGCGATGTGCTCGGGGGGCTCACGCACGACTTCGCGCCCGGCCGGATGACCGCCATCACGGGTCGTTCGGGCGCGGGGAAAACGACGCTGCTGAAGCTGGTAGCCGGGCTCGACCGCCCGAGTTCTGGCCAGGTCATGCTCGACGGCCACTCGCTCGGTGACCGCAACGGTGAGCAGCTCGCGAGCCTGCGCCGGGAGCGGATCGGATACCTCCCGCAGGAGCCCGTGCCGATCGGGTTCCTGAGCGCCGAGGAGAACACCGTGCTGGTACTGCGGATACGCGGCTGGGACGCGGACGCCGCCGCCGAGCGCGCAGCCCGGGCCCTGACCCGGGCCGGGCTCGCCGACCGCGCCCGCCAGCGCGTCCACCGGCTCTCGGCCGGGGAAGCCCAGCGCCTGGCCCTGGCCCGGGCGCTCGCGAGTGCGCGAGGGCTGCTGATCGTCGACGAGCCGACCTCCCGGCAGGACGAGAACAACGCCCGGGCCGTCGCGGCGCTGCTGGCGGCCGCCGCTCACGAAGAGGGCCAGACGGTGATCTGCGCCACGCACGACCCCGCGGTGATCCGCCAAGCAGACAAGGTTGTCGTCCTGGACGGATAGGAGAGCTACCTGACCGGCCGCGCGGGCGCCGGTCAGGCCGGCCTAGTAGGCGAGGGCCACGAGCCGGCCGCGCTGCTGCCCTGGCCGCGCTGGACCGCGGGTCCGCCCGCCCGGCCGATCTCGGCCAGCTGGCGTGGCTGGCAGTCTATGTTGGTCAGTATCTGGTCGGATATGCGTAGGGATTACGGCTCGCATCGGCTCGCAACGGCGGCCGGAATGCGACGTGCTTACCTGCTTCCTTCCTCTCCAGGCTGACGCTACTCATTAGCAGAGCTAACGAGATCTCCGGGAGTCAAACGGGGAGCCAGCGCAGACAGACACCAGGCGACACAGGGCGACGCCAGGCGACCATCATTCCAACTAGCTGGCAGGCACTTCGGGCGACGGCAGGCGACGTCCTGCGACGGTAAAATTGCGTCTTACAGGCGAGGGGTCACTGGTCCGAACTCAGTTGCGCCCACCAGGTTTCCCCAGGTGGATGCCCCTTTGGTGGATAGCAAGGATTCCCTGAACCAGAACCTCGGCTGCCACGTGGCCATGGCGAGGAATCGATGTACTTCGACCGTGCTAACAACTACTGGGTCGCCGCCGTCTCCCTCCCTAGTACTGGTGATGGACGGGTATCAGAGCTGTCCGGTGGCGTCGCTGATGGCTTGGTCGAGGATCGCCAGGCCGAGCGAGAGTTCGTCCTCGGTGGCGGTCAGTGGCGGGGCGATCCGGAAGACGCCGCCCATGCCGGGCAGTTGCACGATGTTCATGTGCAGGCCCAGTTCGAGGCAGCGTCTGGTAACGAGCGCCCCCAGTTCGTCGGAGCTGCGTTTGGTCTGGCGGTCGACGACCAGTTCCAGGCCGGCCAGCAGGCCCCGTCCCCGGATGTCGCCGACGATCTCGTGCCGGTGCGCGATCTGTTCGAGGCCATGCCGGAGGAAGCCGCCTAGGTGCAAGGCGCGCTCGTCGAGCCGGTCGCGTTGCAGCACGTCCAGGACGGTGGTGCCGACAGCCGCCGGCAGCGGGTCCGCGACGTGCGTGGTGAAGAACAGGAATCCCCGGTCGTGCGCCGCCTTTTCGAGTTCCGCGCTGGTCAGCACGGCGGCCAGCGGAAGGCCGGCACCGAGTGTCTTGGACAGGGTCAATATGTCGGGGACGACGCCGTCGCGCTCGAAGGCGTACCAGGTGCCGGTGCGGCATAGTCCGGTCTGGGCCTCATCCAGGATCAGCAGCATTCCGCGTTCGGCGCACTTGTCCCGCAACGCCGGGAGGTAGCCGGGTGGCGGCTCGATGATGCCGCCGGAGCTGAGGATCGGCTCGACGATGGCCGCGGCCAGGCTGCCGACCGACTGCGCGTCGATCAGGTCGAAACCGAAGTCCAGCTGACGCTGCCAGTCAAGCTCGCCGTCGGCGGTAGTGAAATCGGGCCGGTAGCGGTTGGGTGCGGGGATGGCGAAGTTGCCGGGCGCGGCCGGGCCGTAGCCCTTCCTGCCGGCGCTGTAGGTGGCGCCCGCGGCCGCTTGTGTCATGCCGTGCCAGGAACGGGCGAACGAGACGATCTCATGTTTGCCGGTGACGAGCTTTGCCATCCGGATGGCCGCTTCGTTCGACTCGGCGCCGGTGGTAAGCAGCAGCGCCTTCTCCAGCGGTTCCGGCAGTGTCTCGGCGAGCCGATGTGCCAGGTCGACGACGGGGCGGCTGAGCATGCCGCTGAACAGGTGGTCGAGCTTGGCGGCCTGCCGCGTGACGGTGGCGACGATCTCCGGGTGCGAATGGCCCAGGATCGCGCTCATCTGGCCGGAGGTGAAGTCGAGGATCTGGCGGCCGTCCTCGGTGAACAGGAAGCTTCCGGCGGCGTGGTCGATAATCTCGCGGGTAAACGCACCGGCGCCGGCGTAGCGGATAAGGTACCGGTCGGCATCGGCCCAGAAGATGTCGTCGGTAGAAAGCGAGGCGGAGGTTGGAGCGGCCATGGCTTCGACGGTACGTCCGCCCAGGCGACCAGTCCATCCAGGCTAGCGAGGAAATTTCTTAGCGCAGCTAACGGAATTTAGGGAGCCAAACGGGGAGCCAACGTAGGCAGACATCAGGCCACGCAGGGCGACGCCCACAGACAGTCGGTCCAGTTAGCTGGCACAACAGGCGACAGTGGGCGACGTCCCGCGACGGTTCGGTTGCGTCTTACAAGC
>JADGPC010000112.1 GCA_017882645.1 Streptosporangiales bacterium
CGCCATCTTCTTCCCGGTCGGCCCGGTCACGCTGCTGTCCGGTGACACGGTTCCGCTCGCGGACGGGCTGGCGCGGCTGGCGCTGATCGTCTGCTACGTGGCGCTCGCGATGTCGGCGCTCGGCGCGATCGGCATCGCGCTGTCGACGTTCACCCAGCACGCGATCGCGGTGATGGCCACGCTGCTGGTCGTCGTGATCGTCAGCGAGATCCTGGACGCCGTCTCGCAGGTAGCGGCCATCCACCCGTACCTGCCGAGCCACTTCTGGTTCTCGTTCGACGCGCTGCTGCGCACGCCGATCGCCTGGTCAGGGGTGCTGCACGGGCTCGCGTCGTTCGCGGCCTACGTCGTCATCTTCGGTGTCATCGCCTGGGCCCGGATGCGGCGGGCCGACATCACCAGCTAAGCCGCGATAGCGTTCTGAGCCATGCCCCTCGACCAGAGCGCCGACGTCGGCGGCCTGCTCGCCCTGGCCGTGGCCGGGATCGGCGGAGCCGAGCGGCCAGGCCAGGTCACGATGGCCCGCGCGGTACAGCATGCGATCGAGACCGGCGAGCACCTGGCGGTCCAGGCCGGAACGGGAACCGGCAAGTCGCTGGCGTACCTGGTGCCGGCGGCGCGGCATGCCGTTACCGAGAGCGGGACCGTCGTCGTATCGACGGCGACGATCGCGCTCCAGCGCCAGCTCATCGACCGGGATCTGCCGCGGCTGGCGGCTGCCATCACGCCGGCGCTGGGCCGGGAGCCGGTGTTCGCGATCCTGAAGGGGCGCCGCAACTACCTGTGCCTGCAGCGGCTGCGCGGCGGGCCGGCCGACGACGCGGAGGAGGCGCTGTTCGATCCGGGAGCGGTCTCGGCGATCGGACGGCAGGTGCAGCGGCTGCACGACTGGGCAGCCAGCACGAAGACCGGCGATCGCGACGAGCTGGTTCCGGGAGTCGGGGACCAGGCCTGGCGCCAGGTCTCGGTCAGCGCCCGCGAGTGCCTCGGGGTGCAGCGCTGCCCGTTCGGCACGCAGTGCTTTGCCGAGCAGGCCAGGGACGAGGCAGGCAAGGCCGACATCGTGGTGACCAACCATGCGCTGCTGGCGATCGACGCGCTCGAGGAGTTCGATATCTTTCCCGAGCATGACGTCGTGATCATCGACGAGGCACATGACCTGGTCGACCGGGTCACCTCGGTTGCCTCCGACGAGCTGTCGGCCGCCGCGGTGGAAGCGGCCGCCCGCCGCTGCGGGCGCATGATCGAGGAGAAAGCCGTCGCCAGGCTCCGCGATGCCGGCGCGGGCGCCGAGCACGTGCTCGCCGGCCTCCCGGCGGGCCGGATGGACGTGCTCGACGAGGCCCTGGCCACGGCACTCGAATCGGTCAGGGACGCGGCGGCCGGCTGCGCGGCCGAGTTCCGCACGACGGCCAGGAACAACGAGGAGGAGCCGGACCGGCTCGCCGCCAGGCGGTCGGCGCTAGCCGCGATCGGCGAGGTCGGCGACGCGGCCGAGCGGATCCTGGGCGCCTTCGGAGCCGGCATCGCCGACCGGGCCGACGTGGTGTGGATGGACCGGCCGGCCGCCGAGGAGTCGGCCAGGCCGCCGACGCTGCGGGTCGCGCCGCTGCGCGTCGGCGGGCTCCTGGCCAGCAGGCTGTTCGGCCGCCGGACAGTGGTGCTGACCTCGGCGACGCTCGCGCTCGGCGGATCGTTCGAGCCGCTCGCCCAGCAGTGGGGCCTGGGCAGGTCAGCCGGCGGGCCGCCGCAAGACCCACCGGACGATCCGCCGCAAGACTCGCCGGGCGATCCGCCGGATGAGCCGCCGGGCGACTCGCCCGGGTACGCGGCTGTCGACTCGCCGGGGCGCGCGGCCGAGCAGCACTCACTGGCCTGGTCGGGAATGGACGTGGGTTCCCCGTTCGACCATCCGCGCAGCGGGATCCTCTACATCGCCAGGCACCTGCCGCCGCCGGGCCGGGACGGGCTCGCCGAGTCCTACCTCGACGAGCTCGCTGGGCTCATCGAGGCGGCCGGCGGCCGGACGCTCGGCTTGTTCTCCTCGATGCGGGCCGCCCGGCAGGCCGCGGCCGAGCTGCACGGGCGGATCGGCTACCCGCTGCTCTGCCAGGGCGAGGACCAGACGTCCCAGCTGGTCAGCCAGTTCGCCGCCGACGAGGCGACCTGCCTGTTCGGCACGCTGTCCCTGTGGCAGGGCGTGGACGTGCCCGGGCCGTCCCTGCAGCTCGTGGTCATCGACCGGATCCCGTTCCCGCGGCCGGACGACCCGCTGGCGTCGGCGCGGCAGCGGGCCGTGGCGGCTCACGGCGGCAACGGGTTCATGTCCGTGGCCGCGACCCAGGCCGCCCTGCTGCTGGCCCAGGGGTCGGGGCGGCTGCTGCGGACGATGACCGACCGGGGCGTCGTGGCCGTGCTCGACCCGCGGCTGAGCACGGCCAGGTACTCCGGGTTCCTGCGCGCCTCGCTGCCGCCGTTCTGGACGACGACCGACCCGCAGGTCGTCCGCGGCGCGCTGGGCCGGCTGTCGGCGACCGCCGGGTCAGGCGACCACCCAGTCGACCGCGAAGTGCGCGTCGGCGAGGTGACCTGAGCTGTCGTAGCACTGAACGTAGGCGATCGGGGTCAGGCCCGCGCTCCAGCCGTCGCTGATGCAGTGCCGCCCCGTATCGCCGACCGCGCTGATCTGGACATCACCGCCGTTGGACCGGTTGCCCCGGGAGCCGACGAGCGCGACCTCGTACTGGCCGGTATTGGTGTGGATGACCGTCACCCGCGCTCCGCGGGCACTGTCGTACTGCACCGACGGCTGGATCAGCGCGGCGCTGCTGCCTTCCAGGGCATTGGCGGTGGTCTTGCCGTTCAGGCCCATCAGGTTGTTGGCGGCCGCATAGGTCACCGTGAACTGGCGGTTCGCGAAGGCGCCGGCGGCGTTGCGGCAGTCCACGTCGACGACCTCGCCGGTCGCCGAGCCGTGCCAGCCGACTGGCTGGCAGTCGCCGGCCGTGAGTCCGTACGGGCTGACCTTGACGGTGCCCTGCACGCCGGAGGACCGGGGACCGCCGAAGGTGACCACGTACTGGCCGGTGCGCGGGTTGGCGACGGTGATGTCGCGGTGCGCTGAGTCGTACTGGTAGGTGCTGGTCAGCTGACCGGAGTTCTTGTAGACGTAGGCGTAGTCGAAGGCGCCGTGCGGCGGCGACAGCGGGTGGGACACGAGCACGTCGAACTCGGCATCCGCAGGCGCGTGCCCGCTGAGCGAGTAGCAGAACACGGTGGCGATCAGGTTGACCGACTGTGAGCCCCACGACGCTACGGTGCAGGTGACCGCCGCGCTATACGGCGTGACCTGGACGACGGACCTGGTCGCGATGCTGCCGAGGCGCGGGAATGTCACGGTGTACTGGCCGGCGGCCGTCCTGGTGACCGATCCGGGGCCGCCAGCCGAGTTGAACGCGTAGAAGGCATTGACCGGGCCGCCCGAGGTCGAAGAGGTCCAGAGGTAGGCGGCAGCGGCGGACCCGGTGGCCGGGCGGGCAGAATGGGTGCTGGCCGTGGCCCGCTGCACGCTGGCTCCGGCCGGGGCAGCCAGTGTCATCGCGGCCAGGGGGACGGCGAGAATCGGGATCAGCCGGCCAAAATGAGCAGCCTTCATGCGTGTTCATCTCCTGATGCCGGATGTATTGATGGATCGACCTCGTCATCCGTATTGGGAGACTAGCGGTCGCGCCGTCCCGCCGTCCCGCCGTCCGCACTTCGCCGCAGGGAAGGTCCGATCTGGTTGCCCTCGGGCTGCTCGTTTGCCGGCACCCGGGCTAACCCTGATCAGCAGACCCCGCCGGGACGACCCACTCGGTCCGCTGGCCGGTGATCTCCGCGATCCGCTCGTAGTCGCGGTCATAATGCAGGACAGTCAGGGAGAAGCGCTCGGCCGTTGCTGCGATCAGGAGGTCGGGTATGGACACCGATCGGTGCTGGGCCCGCTGCGCGAGCAGTCCCTGAACCTCGATGGCCCGCCGGGCGATTTCGTCGGTCAAGGGGAAGTACTCAAATGCCTCACGCTGACCGCGAAAGTGCGCGTGTTCGGCACCTGTTCGGGCACTGAACAAGATCTCCAGGTCGACGATCGGACAGGTACCGATCAGTCCGCGCTCCACGTACTTTTCCATGATGGATCTGACGGCCGGCTGACGCACCCTCGCCCAGACGCTCTTGTCGGCGAGATAACTGGCTACCGCCACGCGGCCTGCATGATCTCGGAGTTACTGAGGTCAGGAAGTGCGCCCGCAGCAAGCTCATCGAGGTGACGACGCCTGGCCTCGGTATGAATGACGCGCCGGAGCGCCTCGTTGACCGTGGCCTTCTTGGTTTTCGTGCCGAGTATGCCGGCCGCCTCCTCGAGCAGATCCTGATCGAGCTCGATCTGAGTGGTGGACATAATCACCCCCCAACTCTGTCCATCAGTTCTCTTGATTAGTGTACATCAACTCAGCCGGTGTAGTCCATGGCCTGGCCGTTAGCGCGCTCAGTGCTGCGCCCGCGCAGCAGCGGGCCCCGGGGCGGAGCGTGACGTCGGATTCTTGCCGGACTTCCGCTCGATCCGACGGCAAGCTGGCTTCCATGACGACGACACAGCAGGCCACGAGGTCCTTCGAGGTCCGGGCCATCGATCCGGCGGTGCTGGCCGGGCTCCGCGCTCTCGACGATGCCGGCCAGGTGCCGCGGCTGATCGCCGACGCCGATGGCGGCGCTCCGCTGCGGTGCTGCCTGCGGGCCAGCCGACCTGGTGAGTCGATTGCGCTGGTCTCCTACGCGCCGCTTCGCCGGTGGGCGGCGCGGACAGGCGCCGATCCTGGCCCGTACGACGAGGTCGGGCCGGTCTTCATTCATCCCGGCGCGTGCGAGGGTCCGGACGGGACCGACTATCCGGCAGCGTTCACTGGGTCGCGCCGGGTCCTGCGCAGCTACTCAGCAGCCGGGCACATCCTCGGTGGCCGGCTGGTCGAGCCGGAGGAGGTTCGCGATCCTGCGGCGGCCGGCCCGGTCCTCGCCGGGATCTTCGCCGATCCGCAGGTGGCGCTGGTGCACGCCCGTGCGGTCGAGTTCGGCTGCTTCACGTTCGAGATCCGGCGCGCAGACCCGCTTGAGGGTCGCCGGGTCAGCGGTGGCGTCCCGTTTCAGCCAAGGGACTGAGCGGGGCGCATCGGCAGGTCGGCGGCCTTCCATGCCTGGAAGCCGCCCTCCAGATAGGTCACCTCGTGCAGGCCGAGCCGTCGCAGGCTGGCCGCCGCCAGGGTGGAGGCATAGCCTTCCGAGCACATCACGACCAGCCGGGCATCGGGCCGGGCAAGGGCAGGAATCCTGGCCTCGCTGCGCGGGTCGAATCGCCACTCCAGCACGTTGCGGCCGATGATGATCGCGCCAGGTATCTCACCTTCCACGATTCGCGTCTCGAGCGGCCTGATGTCGACGATCACGGCCCCGTCGGTGACAGCGGCCAGGGCAGCCTCGGCCCTGAGCCGGCGCATGCCGCTGCGGGCCTCGGCCAGCAGTTCGTCGATGCCCGGCGCCCCTTCAGGAAGGTCCTCGGACGTCAGTTCGGCCGCCGACGCCGTCGCTCCGGCTAGTGCGGTCTGGACGCCGCCGCGCCCGCGGGAGCCCTCCGGCCCGTCGATCGCCACGGTCTCCCGTGCGACCAGCCCGTAGGGAGACTGGCTGTAGTAGGTCATGGCCATCAGCGGCGGCGAGTAGGCGTGGATGCTCGTGGCCGAGTTATCCCCGCCATGGGCCACGTCATGAACGTGCGCGGGACCGAAGGCCACCGCGTGGCCGACTCGCATCCGCCGGTGACCTAGCCCGCGGCCGCTCCCGATCCGGTACCGCTCCATCAGGCTGCCCTCGGCAACCGCGAATGAGCCCGACGACCCGCCGTGGTCGTGCCAGTCGGTGTCCTGGCCGCGCTCCCAGGCCAGCAGCCAGACATCGCAGGCGTTGGACCGGTGCAGGGGCAGGTACCAGCGGACGTCGGCGTCGCGGACGACCAGGTCAGCCCAGAGATCCTGGCGTGAGGCGATCGCCAGCGTCACGGCTCGCAGCTGGGTCGGCGACAGCCGGCCGGTGTCCTGCACCAGGCCCTGGAGCGTGTCGACGATCGCCTGCTGGCGCTCCGGGCTGACGCCCCAGCCGGGCTTCAGCCCGCTGCCGGCCTCATCGCGCCAGTTCGGTCCTGCTCCGTCCGGGGTGTAAGTGACAACCGGCAACGCGACCTCCTGTTAAGAGGGCCATCCTACGCCCGGCCGGTCGTCAGTTGAGTCGGACTTAACCGACTATTCCGACGCCATGGGCGCGCGCTTCGGCTGATGCCCGCTCATGTCGGGTGTCGCTTCGGTTACAGGACGTCGTGACCGGGATGCGGCTCGGCCGGGACTTCGGTCCGCCTGGCCGGGACCGTGCCGAGCCGGCCCGCCTGGTAGTCCTCGAACGCCTGCACCAGCTCGGCCCGGGTGTTCATCACGAACGGGCCGTAGGCGGCCACCGGCTCCCTGATCGGCTGGCCGCCGAGGACCAGCAGCTCCATGCTCTCGCTCGGGCCGTCCGAACGCTGGCTAGCGCTGAAGGTGAGCACGTCGCCAGGCCCGAACACGACCAGCTGGCCAGTGCGCACCGGGCGCTGGTCGGCGCCAGCGGTGCCCGATCCCGCCATCACGTAACCGAGCGCGTTGAAGTCGGCTCGCCAGGGCAGCCGCAGCTGCGCGCCTGGCTGCAGCGTCGCGTGCAGCAGGCTGATCGGCGTGTGCGTGACGCCGGGACCGTGGTGACCGGCGACGTCCCCGGCGATGACCCTGATCAGGGTGCCGCCATCGGGCGAGCTGAGCAGCGCGACCTGACCCGCCCTGATGTCCTGGTAGCGGGGCGCGGTCATCTTCATCGCGCCGGGCAGGTTCACCCAGAGCTGGAATCCGTGGAACAGCCCGCCGCTGACCACCAGTTCCTCGGGCGGCTCCTCGATATGCAGGATGCCGCCGCCCGCGGTCATCCACTGGGTGTCCCCGTTGGTGATCAGGCCGCCGCCGCCGTTGGAGTCCTGGTGCCGGAACGTGCCGTCGATGATGTACGTAACGGTCTCGAAGCCGCGGTGCGGGTGCCAGGACGTGCCCTTCGGCTCGCCCGGCGCATAGTCGACCTCGCCCATCTGGTCCATGTGGATGAAGGGGTCCAGCGCCCGCAGGTCAACGCCGGCGAATGCGCGGCGGACCGGAAAACCCTCGCCCTCGAATGCCGAGGGCGCGGTGGTAACCGAGAGCACCGGCCGGTCCTGCGCGACGGCCGGGTCGGGCTCGGCTATCCGCGGCAGAAGCATGATGTCTTCGACGGTCACAGCTGGCATGATTCCATCCTCCCCCCAGGGCGGATCAGTACCCCGGTCCGGGCACCTCCGCCGCAAAGTTCGTGCCCGATACAACTTTAATTGAACGCGCAACATTCCCGGCCGCCCGGCCGCCCGGCCGCCCGGCCGCCCGGGCGTGGCGGGCGTGGCGGGCACGGAATTGGCGGCGGGTCAGAGGGGGAGGCCGGCCTCCAGGTGCGCGAGCGCGGCGTCGATCCGGTCGAGCATGTCCGAGCCCGCCGCTTCCTCCGCCCAG
>JADGPC010000113.1 GCA_017882645.1 Streptosporangiales bacterium
AGCTCGACGTGGCCAGGCGGATCTCGACCTTTGACGAGGTGGTCGGCGGCCTGGACGAGTCGAACGCGCAGTTCGAGGCGCGCCGCTGCCTGTCCTGCGGCAACTGCTTCGAGTGCGACAACTGCTTCGGCGTCTGCCCGGACAACGCGGTGATCAAGCTCGGCCCCGGCCAGCGGTACCAGATCGACCTGGACTACTGCAAGGGCTGCGGCATGTGCGCGAGCGAGTGCCCCTGCGGCGCCATCAACATGATCCCCGAGCAGACCTGACCGGAACCTCAGCCGGCCAGCAGGTCGCTGAGGCCGGATGAATGTGCCGTTCATCCGCGCGGCTTGCGGCTGCCTGGCGGCTCGCGGCCGGCTGGCGGGCGGGTCGCAGGATCCGGCGCGCCGGGCAGCTCGATCCGGACGATCGCGCCGCCGTCCTGGCCGTTGCGCGCAGTCGCCGTGCCGCCGTGCGCGGCCGTGATCGCGGCCACGATGGCCAGGCCGAGGCCTGCTCCGCCGTCCGACCTGGCCCGGCCGGTGTCGGGCCGGCGGAACCGCTCGAAGGCGTGGCTGAGGAAGTCGGCCGGGAAGCCGGGTCCGGCGTCGGCCACCTCGATCACGAGGCCAGTGCCGCTCGCCCTGGCCGAGACCGTGACCTGCGTGCCGGCCGGGGCGAACCGCAGCGCGTTGCCGACCAGGTTGTCGACGGCCTGCCGGATCCGGTCCTCGTCGATCAGCGCGACCATGCCGTCGGGCGCGTCGACCACGACGTCCACGCCCGCGTCGCCGGCCCGGCCGGCGGCCCGCTCGGCACTTCGTTCGAGCAACTCCTTCACCTCGGTCGGCGCGGGCCGGACCGGGAGCCTGCCCTCGTCGCTGCGGGCCAGCATGAGCAGGTCGTTGGTCAGCCTGGTCAGCCTGGCCACCTCCTCGTCGGCGGCGGCGACCGCCTGGACCAGGTCCTCGCGGCTCCGGCCCGGCCGGCCAGCCAGCTCGAGCTCGGCGCCCAGCACGGCGAGCGGCGTGCGCAGCTCGTGACTGGCATCGGCGATGAACCCGCGCTGCCTGGCCAGCGCCTCGTGCAGCCTGATCAGCAGGTCGTTCATGGTTCCGGCCAGCGCGGCGAGCTCGTCCCTGGTGCGCGGCACCTGCACGCCGGCCTGCGAGTCCTGCGCGGACAGCGAGGCCACCTCGCGCCGCATCCGCTCCACGGGGGACAGCGCCGTCGCCGCCAGCCAGTACGCGCCAAGCCCGCCGATCAGGACGAACACCACGCCGCCGATGACCAGCGCGACCGTCGAGGTCTGCACCGTGCTCGTGACCACTCGATCCTCGGCGGACCCGACGACGACCACCGAGCCTGACCGGCCCGGTCGCTCAGCAGCGACATACACCCGCTCGCCATCGTTCGTCCCGGTCCCCGTGTACAGCCCGGCCCTGGCCAGCTGGAGCTGACTGGCGCTGAGCATGGGCGCGGTCCCGGCTTCCGTACTGTGCCGGACGACCCGGCCAGACCGGCTGATGACCTGGACCAGGACCTTCTCCGGCGCGCTGATCGTGCCGCCGGGCCCGTTCGCGGCCCGCAGGTACGGCGTCAGCTGCGCCTTGAGCGTGTTCGTCACCAGCTGCGCATGCAGCTGGCTGAGGAAGAGCCAGCTCCCGAGGGAGAACGCCACGGCCAGCGCCAGCGTGAAGACCAGCGCCACCCGCAGCTTGATCGACATGGCCTAGGCCTGATCGGCGGGACGGAGCCGGTAGCCCATGCCCCGCACGGTCTCGATGTCGTGCCGGCCGAACGGCACGTCGATCTTCCTTCGCAGGTAAGTGACGTACTGGTCGACCACGTTCGAGGTGCCGTCATAGGCGAAGTCCCAGGCCGCCTCCAGAATCTGGGACCTGGTCAGCACCGCTCCCGGATGCCGCAGGAACAGCTCGAGCAGGACGAATTCCTTCGGCGACAGCGCAAGCTCGGCCGCGCCGCGCCAGGCCCGCTTGGTCGCGGGATCCAGCCGCAGGTCGCCCTCGCTCAGCACGGCCGGCCTGGCCCGGTCGTCCCTGCGGGCCAGGGCGCGCAGCCGCGCGCCCAGCTCAAGCAGGCTGAACGGCTTCACCAGGTAATCGTCGGCGCCCGCGTCCAGCCCGCGCACCCGGTCGTCGACGGCGTCCCTGGCCGTCAGCATGAGTACCGGCGTCCAGTCACCCGCGGCGCGCAGCTTGCGGCACAGCTCGAATCCATCGAAACCAGGCAGCATGACGTCGAGGACGATCGCCGCGTAGCTGTTCTCCGTGGCCAGCCACAGCCCTTCAGGACCGTCGACGCCGACGTCGACGGCGTGCCCCTCCTCCTCAAGCCCGCGCTTGAGCAGCCTGGCCATCCTGGCTTCGTCCTCGACCACAAGAACGCGCATACCGGCAGGCTACGCAATCCCGCCCGATCATCAAGCCGGGCAGGCCAGACACGCACGACGCCGAAGATGTGAGCCGCTCACATCGTTCTCTCACGTTCGTCATATCCGCCCCGAGGCACCCTGGAAGAGCCGGACAAGCACGGCAGTGACCTACCCCAGGAGGAACAGCGTCATGGATGACGATCGGGCTGGCGGCCCAGACCGCGTGCGGCTGCCCGGCCACGATGAGCGATCCGGATACCGGCCCGCGTACACCTGGCCCAGGGACGATTACGACCCGCCTGGTGGCTACGGTCCGCCAGGGTACGGCCCGCCGGGACGCTACTGGCCTGGCTACGTCCGCGACGGCGGCATCCGCAGCTCACGGCGCGCCTCGAGCTGGACGGCGGCCGCCCTGATCGCCGGGGTCGCAGCGACAACCGGCTACCTGGCGCATGCCATTCCGGCGACCGGAACGAGCAGCGGGACCGGCAAAGGGTCGGCCCACAAGGCGCAGCAGGCGCACAAGGCGCCCGGCAGGACCGTCGTGCGAGCGCCTAGCGCGCCCGTCGTCCAGGCTCCCGTCGTCACTTCGGGCGGATCGGGCGCCGCAGGCGGCGGCGGAGGAGGGGACTAACTGATGAGCGCCACTGGATTGTCACTGTCAGCCGGGGCAGGTTCTCCGGCGGCCTGGAGCCGCGTCGGCGTCGGCTCGCCGGACATCGCGGTCGCCGACCGGGACGCGCTGGGCACCACCGCCCGGCTCGTGGTCTGGCCGCCGGAGAACCTGCCCCGGCTGCTGGCCGTGGTCGACAGCGAGCTTGCCCTGCTCGACGAGCAGGCGAGCAGGTTTCGCGACGACTCGGAGATCTCCGCGCTGCACCAGGCGGGCGCGGGCAGCTACCTGATCAGCGACGGGCTCGCCGAGGCAGTCGGCATCGCACTGGCGGCGGCCAGCTGGACGAGGGGCCTGGCCGACCCGACCATCGGCACCGCGCTGATCTCGCTCGGCTACGACCGCGACTTCGCGGCGATCGAGCCGAGCCTGGCCGCACCGCCGCCAGCCAGGGACCGCGGACCCGGCTGGCAGGCGGTGCGGCTCAGCGGGCACATCCTGACCGTTCCCGATGGCGTCGTGCTTGACCTGGGCGCGACCGCGAAGGGCCTGGGCGCTGACCGGGCCGCGCGGGCCGCCTTCGATGCGGCTAGTGGCAGTGCAGCCAGGGGCGGGGCGGCCGGGGGCGGCGTCCTGGTCAGCCTGGGCGGAGACGTCGCGGTGGCCGGACGGCCGCCGGCCGGTGGCTGGCCGCTGCTGATCGCCGACGAGCACCGCCAGACCAGGGCGGTGCGGAATCTCGCCGCCGGCGGCCGGATCCCGACGGCACGTTTCGCCGATCCTGCCGTCGCACAGCAGATCAGGCTGGGCCGCGGCGGGCTCGCCACGTCGTCGGTCACCTGCCGGCAGTGGCTGCGGGCCGGCCAGGTCATGCACCACATCATCGACCCGCGGACCGGCCTGCCCGCCGCCGGCCCCTGGCGGACGGTCAGCGTCGCCGCCGCGAGTTGCGCGGAGGCCAACGCCGCGTCCACGGCGGCGATCATCGCGGGCGACCAGGCGGTCCGCTGGCTGAGCGAGCAGGGCCTGCCGGCCAGGCTGATCGGCCATGACGGCACGATCGCGCTGACCGGCGGCTGGCCGACGGTCGAGGGCGGGCTGGTCGAACCGCCGGTCACGTCCAGGCTTGCGGCCTGCCGCGCCAGGGTGTCCCGGTGAGCGCGCACGTGATCGCCGCTACGGCCGCCCCGGCCGTGGCGGCCATGGCGGGCTCGCAGGGCCTGTGGCTCGTGTCCCGCGCCAGCGGGGTCATCCTGCTGGTCCTGTTCAGCGCCGTCATGGTGCTCGGAGTAGCGACCAGGACCGGCGCGACGACCCGGCGCTGGCCGCGGTTCGCCGTCGCCGAGCTGCACCGGACACTGTCGCTGTTCGCGGTTGCCCTCCTCGGCCTGCACGTCGCCACGGCGGTGCTCGACCCGTACGTGTCGATCAGCTGGCTTGCGACGATGCTGCCCTTTACCTCGCACTACGAGACCCTCGCGGTCGGAGCGGGCACGCTCGCGGTCGACCTGGCGGGCGCGGTGCTGATCACCAGCCTGCTCCGGAGGCGGCTCGGCCTGCGGACCTGGCGGGCCGTGCACTACCTGGCCTACCTGGCCTGGCCGGTGGCGTTCGTGCACGCGATCCGGGCGGCGAGCTACGACCAGCACCTGTGGTTCGTGGCCGTCGCCGAATGGGGCTCGCTGGCCGCCGTCACGACGGCCGTCCTGGTCCGGCTGATGACTCGCGGCCGGACCGGCCCGCCGCGGGCAGAGCCGGACCCCGGCCAGCCGCGACGGTATCTCCAATCCGCTGGGCAGGGCTGAGCAATGGCCATGACCGCTATCCGAACCGAACCGACTGCAAGGAGACACGTGCCGATGAGCTGGGGCCCAACCGACGGACCGTGGGCGGAGCCATGGACGGTAGCAGGCGCGGGGCCGCTTGATGAGCCGGAGACCTCCCGCCAGCACCGGCTACCTGCCGCAGGCCGTGACGCCCGTCACCTTCCGCGGCTGCTGCCCGACGGCTTCACCGCTGACCCGACCGGCCTGGCTGACCATCTCGCCAGGTACGGGCCGCCGGCCGGGGCCCGCGGGCGGCGCCAGCGCGCGGAACTCATCGCCGCGGTCGACCGCGCCGGGCTGGCCGGCCGCGGCGGAGCCGGGGTCCCGACCGGACGGAAGCTAGCCGCCGTGGCCGCGCGCCGGCGGGCCGTGGTCATCGCCAACGGTACCGAGGGCGAGCCGATCAGCGCCAAGGACAAGGTCCTGATGGCCCAGTCACCGCAGCTCGTGCTCGACGGCGCTGCCCTCGCCGCTGAGCTGGTCGGCGCGGCCGAGGCGATCATCGTGGCCCATCCCGCGGTCAGCGACATCATGGCCGCGGCCGTCGCCGAGCGTCAGCGGGCCGGCCTGGACTGGGTCAGGCTCAGCGTCGTGCCGGCCGCCGACCGGTTCGTGGCCGGCGAGGCCAGTGCCGTCGTGCACTGGCTGGAAAACGGCGTCCCGAAGCCGAAGGCGACCCCGCAGCGGCTGTCCGAGCGCGGCCTGCACGGCCGGCCGACCCTGGTCCAGAACGTCGAGACGCTGGCGCACCTGGCCCTGATCGGCAGGTTTGGCGCTGACTGGTTCCGCGGTGTCGGTACCGAGCGCGAGCCGGGCTCCATGCTGGTCACCGTGGCCGGGGCGGTCGGCGATCCCGGCGTCTACGAGGTCGGAATCGGCACGCCGGTCGGCCAGGTGCTCGACCTGGCCGGCGGCCCGGTCGGCCCGGCCGGCGCCCTGCTGATCGGCGGCTACTTCGGGAGCTGGGTCGACCCAGCCCGCGCCGCGTCGCTGCCGCTGTCCGACGAAGGGCTCCTGGTCCTTGGTGCCGGTGTCGGCGCCGGCCTGCTGGCCGTCCTGCCCGCCGACTCCTGCGGGCTGGTCGAGACCGCGCGGATTGC
>JADGPC010000114.1 GCA_017882645.1 Streptosporangiales bacterium
CGACGTCACCGAAGAACCCCAAGAAATCAGGCGGCCGCTTGACGTGGCCTCAGATTCCACATAACGGTCGGGAAGTGGCCGCGGGCGTTGACCGCGCGCCGCAGCCGGGCGTTGATTGACTCGATCGTTATCTTGAGCTTGCGTGTCAGCCAGGGCTGTGACCTGCGTCGTCCCGTCGTGGACAGTGTCGCCGACGGGACGCTCGCGGCCTGATTCCTGGTATCTCACCTTTCTGGATCGTTACCTGTTCGGGTCCGTGACGACCGCTGGTCGCCGAGTGCGCGGGCGAGCTGGCGGCGGAGCCGGGTGTTCTCGTCGGCGAGCTGCCTGTTGCGGTCGAGGGCAGCGGCGAGCCTGGCGCGCAGTGACGCATCGGTGGACCGCTGGGCGGCGGGGACGCCGCCGGCGGCGTTTGTCTCCTGCCGTAGCCTGCGGATCTGGCTGCTGATGTCGGGCTGGGTATACAGCCAAGACCTCGAGATGCCTGCTGCCTGAGCGACTCCGGCGAACGTCACAGGAACGCCGGCCCGGTCGAGCTCGCGCAGCGCCTGGACGGCCCTGGACCGGGTCAGCTCGTGCCGCCGGGCGGCGGCCTCGGAGAGAGGGTCAGGGCGCATCGCCGGGAGCCTTCCCGTTGCCGTCGGCCTCGAGAGTGGCGATGATCTTGTCGAGGTTGGCGGCGACCTGCTCGTTCATCTCGGCGACGCGGGCCTGCCCGTTCGCCTCCGCGGCGGAGATGATCTGGAGCGTCTGCTGCCGCTGGGCGTGATGCTGCGGGAGGAACTCCGCCGTGGTCACGAACATCGGACAAGTCAGGCAAGAGTTTGCGTGCGGGCAGGTGCGGACCATCGGAAGCTCGCAGTAGCCGTTCGGCAGCGCCTGGGTGGCCCGGGACAGCCGCTGTTTCGACCAGGCGGCCTCGCCGAGCGGGCCGTCGGGGCTGATCTGGACGGGCTGGCCCTGGGCGTTGACCTTGCGGGCTTTCTCCCAGTGTTCGCGGACGGTCTTATCGGACAGCCGGGCGTAATGAGCGGTCATGAGCGGCGAGTCATGATCGAGTATCTTCTGCACGACATGCTGCGGGACGTCGCGGTTGATCAGGACGGTCCCCAGCGTGTGCCTCCACTGATGGGGCGTGAGGTGCACCGGTTCGCCGTGCTCGTCGCGGACGTCGCAGCGCTCGAGCCAGCGGTAGAGCGCCAGCCGGTAGGTGGAGCTGCTGACCGGGGTCTTCCCGTCCGGGTTCTTGGCCGGCCGCGGGAACAGCACGGTGCCGGCCGGGCAGCGGCCCAGGACGCTCTGCTGCTGGCCGCGGATCAGTGCCAGCAGCTCGTCGTCGACGGGGACGAGCGCCTCGCGTTTCATCTTGTGGTTGAGGTAACGCAGGTAAGGAGCTCCGCTGTCGTCGGTGACGGTGCAGTCGAAGGGAAGCCTGAGCGCGTCGGAGACCCGCAGGCCGCAGCGGATCAGGATGAGCGTGGCCAGCCGGTAGGCTGGGTTTTCCTCGCGGGCAAGGTTGCCGGGCTGCTCGACCTGGGCCATCACGTGCCCCGCCAGCGCCCGTGGAAGAAGCTCGATGCGGGGCGGCTGGTCGCCGGGGAAGATCATCGCGCCCGGCGGCAGGCCGGGGGCCCAGCCGTGCTGGCGGACTGCGGTGAGGAACAGGCCGATCGTGCTGACGTGGGCGCCGTGCTCCCGCCTGCCGCTCATGGCGGCATGGAGTCCGGCGAGGTAATCCTCGAGCACGGCCCGGCTGATGCCGTCCGTTCCGGCGATGCCGCGGGCGTGGAGGAAGACAGCGAACCGGGTCAGGAAGCGCAGCGGACGGCGGCCGCCCGCCTCCAGTCCCAGGCCGGTACTCAGCCGCCACCGGATCCAGCGCTTGGCAAGGTCCCTCAGCTGCTGCTGGGGGATGCCGGAGAAGTCCAGGACGTTCCTGCCCTCGAAGCCGAGGCGGTGCATCTGCCAGGCGTCGCGGGGATACTCGGTATCCCAGCCGGCGCCCTCGGCCAGGTCGGCGACCTGCCGGCGGGACCAGGCCAGCAAGGCGATCGCGTTGCTCCGCTTCCTCCCGAACGCCTCCCGCCACTCCTGCTCGGTGCGATCCAGCAGCGAGGACGCGCCGCTGGCGGCCAGGAACCGGATCATGATCATCACGACGAACGGCGGTGCCTTGCCCTCCCGCTCGTCATGGCGGCGCTGCAGGGCGTACTGCACTTCCAGTCTCAGCTGCGCCGGCAGGCCGTCCACCCTGATCCGCTCATGGCGGGAGGGCCGGGTTCCCTTCCGCCACCGGGGATCAGTTGACGCGGCGAACTCCCCGGCATCGGGCCGGCCGGCCGCCGCCCACCGCTGCCGGTGCCCCTGGCAGAGCCCGTGGCCGGCGGCCGTGCGCTCGCATCCGGGGACCAGGCACGGCTTCCCGCCGAGCACCGGGTCCCGAGGGTCGAAGACGAGCTCGTCGGCCCGGAACTCCGGCCGGACCGCGCCCACCAGCTTTTCCAGCAGGCCGGGAGGGCCGGCAAGCCGGCGCGGGGCGGGAACCACGCTCACCAGGACACCTCCCTGCCTGTGAGCCATCCCGCCTTCTCCAGCGCCGCCCGCGCGTCCTCCGCTGTCAGGTGCCCGTAAACCGACGACGTCACCGCCACCGACGAATGCCCCAGCAGCGTCGAGACGACCTCGACCGGAACGCCGTCACGGAGCCACCTCGTGGCCGCCGAGTGCCGGAACCAGTGCGGGCCGAAGTCCAGCCCGGTCCTCGCTCGCAGCCGCAGCACCAGGTCATAGGCCGCCTGATACGACCAGGCCTGCCCCCTCGGCTCCGCGAACAGGTTGATGAAAACGAAGTCGCTGCCGGTATTCCCGTACTCCTCGTGCAGGTAGTCGGCATAGAGCCGGATCAGCTCGCCGCCGACCGGGACCGTCCGGCCGCCGGACTTCGCCCTCGCCCCGTTCGCGTTCTCCCTGGCCGCGACGGTGATCTCCCGCTCCGCGGCCGCGATGTCCTCATGGCGGAGGCCGAGCACCTCGCCAGCCCGGCAGCCCGTCTCGTGAAGAACGGCGAAGAAGAACCGGTCCCGCAGCCTCGTGCAGGCATCAAGGACCGCCTGCACCTCGGCGACGGTCAGGATCCGCGGCAGCTTCCTCGGCACCTTCAGCGCGATCGCCCGCCCGCGATACGGCTCCCCCTTGGTCACGTGGTGCAGGAACGGCTTCCACCCGCCCCGACCGCCGGCCTTCCACGCAGCCAGCAGGTCGCCGACCCCGGCACCACTGCGGGCCTGGTGCGCATAGAACGCGCTGACAGCCGCGAGCTTGCGGTTCACCGTCGAGGCCGTCACCTGAGCCGTCACCGGCGGCAGCACCGCGACCTCGCCCGCCCGGCCCTCCGGCGGCAGCTGAAGCCAGGCCACGAACTCGCCGACGTCCTCCAGCCGGGCCTCACGCCAGTCGAGAAAGCGGAAGCCAATGAAGGACCAGTAGTCCTTGAGGTCGTGAGCATAGGCCTTGACCGTGTTCGGCGACCGGCCGATGTCAGTCAGATAGGCCAGGAACCGGTCCACCGGGACGACCGGCACGTCGTCGTCCCCGAGAACCGTCCACGATCGGATCCCCGAACCGGGGATCACCACCGGATGCACGAGCATCGTCTCCTCCTTGAGCAACGTCATGGACAAGGCAGGAGATAACCATGAAAAAACCGCCATCCGGGCACGTCAGAGTACCCGTGGCGGCCGTCAAGGACACGTCAGCTGAGGCTTGAGATAACGATCGCATTTGTGGTGCAGATGACGGTCCTTATTTC
>JADGPC010000115.1 GCA_017882645.1 Streptosporangiales bacterium
AGCTGGCCAGGCGGATCGGCCAGCCGTCGGCCTCCCGCGCGGTCGGCCTCGCCAATGGCCGCAACCCCGTCTCGATCGTGGTCCCCTGCCATCGCGTGATCGGCGCGGACGGCAGCCTCACCGGCTACGGCGGCGGGATGGACCGCAAGCGCTTCCTGCTCGGGCTCGAGCAGCGGGTCAGCGGCCAGACGCTGATCTGACCAGGGCTGACGGCAAAGAGGGCAGCGTAACGGACATAGCAGGCGTGATTGTGGTTGGTGTTTCATTTGTCCCGCTCGCACGTTACGTTGGCTACTGGTCCCTAAGGCAAGAGCGCGAAATGCCTCTGGCCGAAAGCCTGGCAGCAACATGGAATTCGGAATTCACGGCAATGCCGGCGAGGAGTTTAACGCCTTTGTCGGCCGCGAGCGCGAGCTGAGCGAGCTTCGGCAGGTCGCGTCTGACGCGCGCGCGCTGACGCTGTGCGGGGCCGGCGGCATCGGGAAGACCAGGCTCGCGCTCCGCCTGGCCGCCGGGCTGGCACCGGGCTTCGCCGATGGCACGTGGTTCGTCGATCTCTCCGACCTGCAGCAGCCAGACCTCGTTGCCTCCCGGATCGCGTCGGCGATCGGCGTCCGGGAGGAGCCGGGTCGGCCGCTGCTGGCCACTCTCGCCGACGCGCTCCGGCCGCGCCGGATGATCATCGTGGTCGACAACTGCGAGCATCTCATCGACGCCTGCGCCCAGGTCTGCCAGCGGCTCCTGGCGAGCTCGGCCGGCCTGCAGGTGATCGCCACCAGCAGGGAGCCGCTGCGCGTCGCCGCTGAGACCGTCTGGCAGGTGCCGCCGATGTCCATGCCGGCGCCTGCTGACGGGCAGGACGCGGACCTGATGCGGTCCGACGCGCTCCGGCTGTTCGCCGACCGAGCCGCGGCGGTCAAGCCAGATTTCGAGCTCAACCCGGCCAACCTGGCCCCGGCGGCGGCGATCTGCCGCGCCGTCGACGGCCTGCCGCTGGCGATCGAGCTGGCCGCCGCCTGGGTCACGGTCCTGACCGTGGAGCAGATCGCGGCCCGGCTAGGCGACCGGTTCAGGCTGCTGAGCTGCGCGGGGCGGATGGCCCCGGCCCGGCACCGCACGCTGCGCGCGGCCATCGACTGGAGCCATGACCTGCTGTCGCCGCAGGAGAAGATCCTGCTGCGGCGGCTGGCCATTTTCGCCGGCTGGCCGCTCGACATGGCCGAGCAGATATGCGCCGGGCAGGACAGCGACGAGCTGGCGGCCGGCGACGTGCTGAACCTGCTGACCGGGCTGGCCGACAAGTCGCTCGTGATGGCCGAGGCCGGTGCCGACGGCCGGATCAGGTACCGGATGCTCGACACGATCCGCGAGTACGCTGCCGCGCAGCTGGACGAGGCCGGCGAGACAGAGCGGATGCGGGTCAGGTTCCGCGACTACGCGGTGCGCGAGGTCGAGCAGCTCGCGCTGGTCGGCATGGCCATCGTCCCGGCCAGCTGGTCGGTGCGGGTCGGGACTTTCCGCCGGTTCGAGGACGAGACCGCCAACCTGCGGCAGGTGCTGGGCTGGTGCCTGGCCTGGCGTGATGCGGAGTCCGGGCTGCGCATCTGCGTGGCGATGCGGCCGGTGTGGATCGTCCAGGGTTCCTTCGCCGAGGGTGCGGCCTGGATGGACGCGTTCCTGGATCTGGACGAGGCCGCCGTCCCGGACGGCGTGCTCGGCTCGGCCCTGGTCGGCCGCGGCCAGCTTGCCCTGCCCATCGATCCGGGCGAGGCCGCCCAGCGGGCCAAGGCCGGCCTGGAGCTATGCCGGGCGCCGGGCCTGGAATTCTGGGCCGCGGCGGCGCTCAACTTGCTGGCCGAGGTCGCGCTCCACGCCGGCCAGGCGGACGAGGCAGAGGGCCGGGCGGTCGAGGCGCTGGCGATCGCGAGCGCCTCGGGAGACGGCTTCAACACCGGCTACGCCTCAGGGACCATGGCTGCCGCGGTCGCCTTCCGTGGCGATCTGGCGGGGGCGCTTCGACTCGGCGAGGCCGCGCTCGCCGTGGCCAGGGAGATCGACCAGCAGTGGGCGGTGGCGCGAACGCTGCTCGGGCTGGGCGACCTGGCCAGGCTGACCGGCAACCCGGCTGAAGCCAGGCAGCACTACCTGGAGGCGTTCGCCATCCTGCGCGAGGTCAACGCCAGGCCGGAGATGGCTCGCTGCCTCGCCGGACTCGGCCGGATAGAAACCGGGCAGGGCGAGCTCGCGCTGGCCAGACAGCACCTGGGCGAGAGCATCGAGCTCAGCCAGTCGACCGGCAGCAGGTTCGGAGTGATCAGGGGGCTCGACTCGTTCGCGGCACTCGCGATCGCTCAGGGCAATCTCGAGCTGGCCGTCCAGCTGGCCGCGGCGGCCGCGGCGCTGCGGAGCGCGGCGAGCCTGCCAGAAGCACCGGCCCGCCGCACCGAGCGCCTGCTGAACGCGGCCGCCGGCCTGGGCGAGGAGGCGATCGCTGAGCTCTGGGAGGCGGGTTCCGAGCTGAGCAGCGCTGCCGCGGTTGCCCTGGCGCTCGGCGCGGGCGACGGGCCGGCGTCCGCGGAGGCCGAGCTGACCGCCAGGGAGCGGGAGATCGCGGCCCTGATCTCGAGCGGGCTCAGCAACAAGGCGATCGCTGACGAGCTCGACATCAGATCGGCGACCGCCGCCCGGCACATCGCCAACATCATGGCCAAGCTCGGGTTCACGTCGCGCGTGCAGATCGCGAACTGGGTGCGTGAGCGCGGCTACTGATCGTGGAAGAGGGCGCTGACCGACTCCCCCTCGTGAATCCTCCTGATCGCCTCGGCCAGTGCCGGAGCGACCGAGATGACGTGCAGTTTCTCGCTGTCCTCGGTGGCCGGAATGGCCACCGAGTTGGTGCAGACGATTTCCTGCACCTCCGGCGCGGCGGCGATCCGCTTGAGCGCGCCGTCACAGAACAGGCCGTGAGTACAGGCGATTCGTACTGACTTGGCGCCGTGCTCGCGGAGCCTGGCCAGGATCTCGATGATCGTCGTTCCCCTGGCGATCTCGTCGTCCAGGACGATCACGTCACGCCCTGCGACGTCGCCGATGATCGAGGTGATCGTGACCTTGTCATCGCTCAGGCGTTCCTTGGCGCCGGCCGCGACTGGCAGCCCGAGCATCCGCGCCAGCGCCGCCGCCGCCTTCGCGTTGCCCAAGTCAGGCGAGACGACAACGGTGCCGCCCAGGTCCCGGCCGGCGAAATGATCGGCGATCTCGCGCAGCGCGTGCAGGTGGTCGACGGGGACCGAGAAGAATCCGTGCACCTGCGGTGAGTGCAGCGTCATCGTCAGCACCCGGCTCGCGCCCGCCGTGACCAGCAGGTCGGCGACGAGCCGCCCGCCGATCGAGACTCGCGGCATGTTCTTCTTGTCCGAGCGCGCGTAGGCGTAATGCGGGATCACCGCCGTGACCCGCGCCGCCGAGGCGCCGCGCGCGGCGTCCAGCATCAGCAGCAGCTCGACCAGGTGCTCCTGCACCGGCGCGGCCAGCGGCTGGATCAGGAAAACATCGCGTTCCCGGCAGTTGGACTGGAGCTGAACCTCCAGGCAGTCGTTAGCGAACCGGCGGACCGTGGCCGGCTGCAGCGGAACGCCCAGGTGGCCGCAGATCTCCGCCGTGAGCTCTGGGTGGGCGGTGCCGCTGAAGACCGAGATTTCCCGCACCTGCCCAGGTTAGAGCCATCTGGACATTCGCGCCTCCTGGTCAGGTGCGTCGGCTGGCCGCTATGACGGCCGCGAACCCCGCTGCGGCCGCCAGTGTGATGAGGATCACAGCCGTCGCGGCCTGGAACAGCCAGTACCTGCCGGCAGGCTGGACGCCGATCCAGTAAGTGATATCGCGGCTCGCCAGCCACGTCCGCAGCCGAGCGGGCGTCGTGGCGACGGGGATCCGGTTCAGCATCGCCTGCGCGGCCGGCCCGGACAGACGCCGGCCGCCTGCCCCAGTGAACCAGCCGGTCACCTGCCAGCTGCCGTGCAGCCCCGGCCAGCCGGCCGGTAGCTGATGTCCTCGGTGACGCGCCCTGGCCAGCCGGGCCAGACGGGCTGGCCGGACTTCGATAACGGCGAATCCGGTTCCGAGGATCGCGGCCGTCACGGCGGCGGCCAGGACCGCGGCCATGGCTGGCACAGTTCGCCTGATCGCCGCTCCGGCCAGCACGCCCAGGCAGAAGTCGAGCAGCGGCCACGCAGGCAGCGGCCGATCAGCACGATCGCGCCGATGACCAGCAGCTTGGCGACCAGCTGACGTCGTCAGCTGATACTCTGCGCCAGCCCGAAACGATACGACCCCGTCTCGAAATCGTGGGCCACGAGCGGCCGGAACGGTTATCTCGGTCATCGGCACTCCCTTCCGGTCACGCGGCGCGGCGGCGGATCAGGACGACCGTCGCCGTGATCAGGATCGCCGCGAGCACGATCAGCCAGCCGAACTCGATCGCCTGGAACAGGCTGAACCGGCTGGCCGGCTGGTAGGTCACCCAGAGCTTGATGTGGTTCACCGTGAGCCAGGCCGCTGAGTGTTGGGTGACCTGGGCGCTGCTGATCGGCCGCCCGTTCGGCCAGCCCAGGTTCGAGGTGAGGATGTCAGGACCAGGACCGAGCCGGCTCCCCCAGTAACCGGAGTAGCCGTACCCGCCTCCGGGGGAGAACTGAACCGGGACGGTGCGGCGCAATGGCGCCAGATAGGCTGTCCGCCAGGACATCGCTGCGTATCCAAGTGCCATGTAACAGGCAAGCGTCGCGGCCATGGCGGGCACGGTCCGCCTGATGACGGCACCAAGGAACACGCCGAGGCCCAGCGTCACCCATCCGGCGAAGGGCAGCGGGTGCAGGTCGAAAAGCGCGGGTCCCCACGACACCTGGGACGGGTACCCCCACGGGGAGACGACGTATCCGCTCCTGAACTGCCCAAGCCACCAGCTGAGCTCGCGAGCGAGACCAGCAGCAGCCAACGCGGACAGCACGGCTAGCGGCACGATCTTGGCCAGTAGCCACCTGGTCAGGCCGACTCCCTGGGTCCAGGCCAGCCGGCTAGTGCCGAGCTCCGCTTCGCGCGCCAGCAGCGGGGCACCGAGGAACATGCCGGCGAGCACGGGGATGGCCTGGTGCAAGAGCACCGAGGCATTGAGCGCCACGGCGAAGTAGCGGGACCAGGGGTGCCCGACCCGCCAGGCACTTGGACCATGGAGCGGAATACCCGTGGCGATGAGCAGAGCGCCGGCGAGAAGGAAGACCAGGAGCATGCCGATCAGCGCGCCGCGGTGCTGGCGCCAGGTGACCCAGGCCAGACGGCGCCACGGCACCTGGCCTCGCCGGGCGATCGTCCCGGCCCGCCGGGCCGTCGTGGTGGCAGTCATCGGCGGTCAGGCGGCGCGGCGGCGGATCAGGACGGCCGCCACCGTCATCAGGATTGTCGCGAGCACGATCAGCCAGCCGAACTCGATCACCTGGAACAGGCCGAACCGGCTGCCCGGCTGGTACGTCACCCAGAGCCGAATGTGATGTAGCCGGAACCACGATGCCGGGTGATCAAGCTGCGCGCTGGTCAGCAGGCGGCCGTCCGGCCGGCCTGGCGCGGCGCTGAGGACGTAGTCACCTGGTCCGCTGGTCAGGGGGATGCCGTAGCCGTAGCTATACTCCGGCCCGACCAGGACGTGCGGCAGCGGACGATGCAGCGGCGGCAGATAGTGCATCCGCCACCAGAGCGAGGTCACGTACAGGAGCGCTGCGTAGCACCCGAGCGTCGCGGCCATGGCCGGCACTGTCCGCCGGATCGCGGCGCCCAGGAACACGCCCAGGCAGATACCAAGCGTGACCCACCCGGCGAACGGCAGCGGCCGCAGGTCGAAGCGCGCGGGCGACCACGTGCCGGGACCCGTCCACGCGGGCCTGGCCAGCAACCAGCGAAGCTCTAGGCCAATTGCGGCCGCGGCGACCGCGAGCACCGCGGTGACGGGTACGACCTCGGCCACCAGCCACCGGATCCGTCCAGCTTCCTGGGTCCAGGCCAGACGCGCGGTGCCGTTCTCCAGTTCGCGGGCCACCAGTGGCGCGCCAAGGAAGGCGCCTGCGAGGACAGGCATGAACTGCAGCAGAATCAGCCAGGCAGCCCTGATCAGCGCCTCGGCGCTGATCGTGGGCGAGAATCTAGTCGCGGTCTGGTGGTTCAGCCAGAGCAGGACAGCCGCGAGCACGAAGAGACCGAGCATCGCGAACAACGCGGCGCGGTGCTGGCGCCCAGGTAACCCATGCCAGGCGACGCCACTGAGCGCGGGCGAATGGCCGGTCTGCCCGCCGGCTGTCGTGGTCAGCCCGGGGCGCGATGGCGGTCATGCGCGCACCGCCTCTCCCCCAGCGGCCGCGGTTACCTCGGGACCAGGAAGGACACTCGCTTTCGGGTCGCGCAGATAAGCCAGCACCAGGTCTTCCAGGCTGGCCGGCGACGACAGCCAGCCCGGCGGAGCGGGATCCGCCGCGGAGGACGTCCTGACCAGCAGTTGCGCCTGCGCGCCGGCCTGCCGGACCTGGACGACTGCGAATTGTTTCAAGTTAAGGGCCATCTCGCCGCCCGGGCCGGTCAGGATGCGGTGCGTGTCAAGCAGCGCATCGACCTCGCCCGCAAGCTGCAGCCGTCCCTCGTTCAGCACGAGCAGGTAGTCGGCGATCCGCTCGAGCTCGGAGACGACGTGCGAGGAGAAGACGACCGAGAGGCTGTCTTCGGCCACCGCGGCCATCAGCGACCCCATGAAGTCGTGCCGGGCCAGCGGGTCAAGGCTGGCCAGCGGCTCGTCCAGGATGAGCACCTCGGGCCGCTTGGCCAGCGCGATGGTCAGGGCGAGCTGGGCCCGCTGGCCGCCGGACAGCTGGCGCACCTTGCGGTCCAGCGGGATGGCGAGCTCGGCGAGCCTGGCCTGGGCCCGGTCCTCGTCCCAGGTCAGGTTCAGGTTCCTGGCCACGCGCAGCATGTCGCCGGCGGGCAGGTGGCCGTAGAGCGGCGCGTCCTGGGCGACGAAGCCGGTCCGGCTCCGCGCGGCCGCCGAGCCGGGGCGCTCCCCGCCGAGCACGCTGACCTGGCCGCGGGTCGGCCGCAGCAGGCCGGCGGCGAGATTCAGCAGCGTGGTCTTGCCCGCGCCGTTGGGGCCGACGAGGGCCACCACGTGCCCGGCCGGGACGGTGAGGCTGCAGTCACGCAGGGCCCAGTTCCGCCGGTACCGCTTGCCCAGCGCGCAGGTCTCGATCACGTTCATGCGACTTCGCCGGCCTGCCCGCGAGCGCGGCCCTGGCGGTGGCCGGCGCCGCGACGCTGGCTCCTCTTCTCGTCGCGGCGGTCAAGAAAATCCCGCAGCGACGTCGCGAACAGGGCCTCGATGCCGTCCGCGTCCAGCCCGGCCTCGTCGGCAGTCCGCAGCCAGGCGAGCAGCCCCTTGCGCAGCGCCGCCTGCTCGGCCAGCCCGACCCGGCGCAGCGTTCCGGCGATGAACGTGCCCTGGCCGGGCCGCCCGGTGGCCAGGCCCCGGTGCTCGAGCTCGCGGTAGGCCTTCAGCACGGTGTTCGGGTTTATCGCCAGCGATTCCACGGCTCCCTTCACCGTCGGCAGCCGGTCCCCCTCCTTGAGGTAGCCGAGCCGCAGCGCCTGTTCCACCTGGTGGACCAGCTGCAGGTAGGTGGGGACACCCGATCCCGGGTCCAGCCGGAACGAGATCGGCGACCCGGCCGGCACCACTCCGGGATTAGACCCTTTATCTATAGTCATAGATAAAGGGTAGAGCCAGTGGCGGCGTCGCGTCAACCGGACCTGGCCGGCGGCGACGCGGTCGCCCCAGCCGGGACGCGGGCCGGCTCAGGCGGCGAGCACGGTGGCCAGGGCGTCCGCCAGCCGGCGCAGCTCCGCTCCGTCAGGATCGTGGGTCGGGTTCACCTCGGTCAGCACGAGGCCAGCGAACGACGGATGAGCGCGCAGGACGCGCAGGCCGGCGACGACGTGATCGAGCCGGACCCCGGATCCGTAGTGCGGGAAGTTGCCGAGCGGCAGGTCACCGGAGTCGACGACGTCGACGTCGACGTGGACCAGGAACCGCCCGCTCCGCTTGGTCACTGCCGCGAGGGCGCGCTCGGCGGCACCCGCCGGGTCCGCGGCGAAGGCCGGTGCCTCCTGCACGCTCACCCCCAGCCCGGCGAGGAGCTCGCGGCCCGCGTCGCTCGTCTCGCGAGGGTCGGAGCCGAGGATCGCCAGCCTCGCCGGTTCCAGCAGCGGGACCTGACCGCCCAGGCCGGCCAGTTCCGGCGCGCCCCGGCCGAGCAGGTGCGATATCCCCATCGAGTCGAGGATCCCTGAGCCTCCGTCGCCCGGCACCCCCAGGTCGGCGTCGCCGTCCACGTAGATGAGGCCGCCGTCCGGATGGTGGCGCCGGAAGCCGGCCACGGCGCCGATCGTGATCGTGCAGTCGCCGCCCAGCAGCAGCGGCAGCCGGCCGGAGGCCGCGACATCGGCGATCGCGTCAGCGACGCCGGCCGCCACCTTGGTGACCGCGGCCAGGTTCCGCGCGCCAGCGCCGCTGTGGTCGGCCGCGAACACCGATTCCGGCAGGTTGCCGTTGTCGGCCACGGAGACGCCGGCCGCAGCGAGCCGGTCGGTCAGCCCGGCCGCTCGCAGCGCGTCGGGCGCGAGTTCCTGCCCGGCGTGGTGGGCGCCCGCGCTCGTCGGCACCCCGATCATCACCCAGTCGTTCATCGTGACCTCGCATCGGCTCTCGTGACCAGCTAACAACGTTTGGTGGTTACTTTTACGGTAACTCAATCGCCGGCCGCACGCAACCGGCTAAGCTGGAATGATGGTGACGCATGAGTGAGCGAGGCAATCTGGCCGACAGGCCGGCCGCAGCAGTGCCGGGAAGTTCCCGGCGAGCGAGCCGGCCGCCGGTGATCGGTCCGGCGCCCGGCCGGCTTGAGCTGGTGCGGGCGTTCGTGAACACGCTGGATATCGAGGCGGGTACCGACGAGCTCAGCTCACCAGCGGCCCTGATCAGCTGGCTTGCGGACCGGGACCTGGCCGGACCGGCTGAGCTCCCCGGGCCGGCTAGCCAGCCGGCGGGCGCGCCAGGGGGTGTGCCGTCTGCCGCACGGCCGCGGTCTGGCCTGGCGACCGACGACGATGCGCGGCAGGCGGTCGCCCTGCGCGAAGCGCTCCGCGAGGTGCTCCAGGCCCACGTGACTGACCAGCCCCCGCCCGCGGCGCCGCTCGGCGACCTGCGGTCGGTCGCCGCCGGCCTGGCCGCCCGGCTGGACGTCGGCGACGACGGCGTGCCGCGGCCGGTCCCGGCCGGCGACGGGCCGTCCGCCGGGCTCGCCGAGTTGCTGCTGATCGCCGCCGAGGCCGCGACCGCTGGCACCTGGCCCAGGCTCAAGGTCTGCAGCGCCGACGACTGCCGCTGGGCGTTCTACGACCGCTCGCCGACGCGAAGCGGGTGCTGGTGCAGCATGGCCGGCTGCGGAGCGCGCGCGAAGTCGCGCGCTTACCGCCAGCGCGCAGCGGCCGGCCGGTAACCAGCCGTGCCCGGCCGGACTAGCTAGGTCGGGCGGGATCGTGCGGCGGGAGGCTGAGCCTGGTCCTGATCTCCTCCTGGACCCGCTCCGGGCCCGGCGTGGCGTCGACGGTGACCACGTACTCCTTGCGGGCGAAGATGGCCAGCACCGGGTTGGTCTTCTCGTGGTATTCCCTGAGCCGGACCGCGAGCGCTTCCTCGGTGTCGTCTTCCCTCGTGACCAGGGCCGAGCCGCAGACGTCGCACCGGCCGGCCTCGCGGGGGCTGCTGGCGAGCAGGTTGTAGTCCATGCCGCAGCCCGAGCACAGCCGCCTGGCGAGGACGCGCCTGCGCACCTCACGATCGGGCAGGTCGAGGTGGATCACGCCGTCGATGTCGTAGCTCTCCAGGAAGAACTCGGCCTGGCGCTCGTTGCGCGGGAAGCCGTCGATGATGAATCCGTAATTCCAGTCGTGCTGGGTCAGCCGGTCCCTGACCACGCCTTCGACCAGGTCGTCGCTGACCAGCAGCCCGGCCGCCATGGTCCGCCTGACCTGGGCGCCGAGCTTGGTGTGATGCTGCACGTTCCAGCGGAAGATGTCGCCGACGGACATGTGGACCAGATCGAGGTCCTGGGCGAGCAGCCGGGCCTGGGTGCCCTTGCCGCTGCCCTGGACGCCCATGATGACGTATTTGCGCACCCCGTCAGGCTATCCGCCGGAGCGGGCCGGTCTACCCGGCCGCGCTGGGATCGATGGCGGCCGCGGCTGCCTCCCGGATGCCGCCCAGGCCGAGCCGCCGCTCGCACCCGCGCCGCAGCCCGGAGTCGAGCGAGTTCCTGATCAGCGGCCAGTCCTGGCGGAGCAGTCCGGCGTTGACGAACCTCGCGATGTCGTTGCGCTTGCCCTGAGCGAGCAGCATCGCGTACAGGCTGCGCCGGCTCCGGTCGTCGCTGATATCGCATTCGCGCATCCC
>JADGPC010000116.1 GCA_017882645.1 Streptosporangiales bacterium
GGCTCGCTCGGCGCGCTGAACCTGCCGACGGAGGTGGTCTCGAGCGAGTACCTGACCATGGAGGGCCGCAAGTTCTCCTCGTCCAGGGCGGTCGTGATCTATGTCCGGGATTTCCTGGCCCGCTACGACGTCGACGCGCTGCGCTACTACGTGGCGGTGGCCGGGCCGGAGAACCAGGACACGGACTTCACCTGGAGCGAGTTCATCCGCCGCAACAACGACGAGCTGGTCGCCAACTGGGGAAACCTGGTCAACCGCAGCGTCTCGTTCGCCGCCCGCAATATCGGCTCGATCCCGCCGCCCGGCGAGCTGACCGAGGCCGACCGGGCGATTCTCGCGCACTCGCAGCAGGCGTTCGCGTCCGTCGGCGAGTCCCTGTCGAGGTCGCGCTTCAAGGCCGCGATCACCGAGAGCATGCGCACCCTCAGCGAGGCGAACAAGTACCTGTCCGACCAGGCGCCGTGGAAGCTGCGCGAATCCGACCCCGACCGGATGAGGACGATCCTGCACGTCGCGCTGCAGCTGGTGGACGACGGCAAGACGCTGCTCACGCCGTTCCTGCCGCGCTCGTCGCAGCGGGTATTCGAGATGCTCGGCGGCCAGGGCGTGTGGTCGGACATGCCGCGGATCGACGAGGTCGACGAGCCGGGCGGCCGGCCGTATCCGGTCATCACCGGCGACTACACGGGCGCGGCGTCCTGGGCATCGGCGCCGATCAGGCCGGGCACGCCGCTGCAGCCGCCGACGCCGCTGTTCGCCAAGATCGACCCGGCCGTCGTCATCGACGAGCTCGACCGCCTGGGCGGGTACGACACCGAGGCGGAATCGTGACCGGCCCGATCATCAACGGTACAGGCGCTTGTCGCTCCTGAACGCTCCGCTCGCCCCGCAGCCCGAGCCGCTGCCGGAGCCGGCCTTCGACGCGCACACGCACCTGGACATGCTCCCTGGGCCGGTCGATGAGGTGCTGGCCGCCGCCCGCGCGGCGGGCATCGTCCACGTGGTGACCATCGGCTGCGATACCGAGTCCTCAAGGTGGGCAGCGGCGTGCGCCGCCGAGCACGCCGACGTCCACGCGGCGGTGGCGATCCACCCGAACGAGACCGCCAGCGCGCAGGCCGGCCCCGGCGGCCGGGACGGGGTCCTCGCCGAGATCGCCAGGCTGGCAGCGCTGCCTGAGGTACGTGCGGTCGGCGAGACTGGCCTCGACTACTACCGGGACAGCGCGCCGCCGGACCTCCAGCGCGAGTGGTTCCGCGCCCACATCGAGATCGCCAGGGCGGCCGGCAAGGCGCTGATGATCCACGATCGCGACGCGCACGATGACGTGCTCGACATTCTGGCTCAACAAAGCCCGCCCGAGCATGTCGTGTTCCACTGCTTTTCCGGCGACGCGGACATGGCGAAGCGGTGCGCCGAGGCCGGCTACGTGATGAGCTTCGCCGGCAACGTGACGTTCCCGAACGCGGGCCGCCTGCGGGAGGCTGCGGCGGTCGCTCCGGCCGAGCTGATCCTGATCGAGACCGATGCGCCGTTCCTGACCCCGGTGCCGAACCGGGGGCGGCAGAACGCGCCGGCCCAGGTCGCGCACACCCTGCGAGCGGTGGCCGAGGTGAAAGGGCTGGACGTCGCCGAGTTCTGCCAGACGGTCATGGCCACCGGCGAGCGGGTATTCGGCCCGTGGCGGGACCCGCCGTGAGCGTGTCGAGGACCAGCCAGGCGGTCGCGGTGACAAGGGCCGGATTCGACCGCCCGCACAGCCAGGCCGGCGACCCGCAGGCGCAGCTGCGGCTCTGCGCGGGGATGCGCTCGCGGGCCCTTGACCACATGCGAGCCAGCCTGGCCGCCCGTACCGCGTTCTTCGACGATCAGGTGACCGGGGCGATCGCGGCCGGAATCCGGCAGGTGGTGGTGCTGGGCGCGGGCTACGACGACCGGGCGCTGCGCTTCCGGTCGCCAGGGGTGACGTTCTTCGAGCTCGACCATTCCGGCACCCAGGCCGACAAGCGGGCCAGGCTGCACGCGATCCTGGCCGAGGACGAGTCGGCCGGCTCCCCGGCGGCGGGCGAGCACGCCCCGGTTCTGGCTGCCGCCGACTTCACCAGCGACGACGTGGCCGTCGTGCTGGCCGGGGCAGGTCATGACCCGGGGCTGTCAACCCTCTTCCTGTGCGAGGGCCTGCTGGTCTACCTCGACCAGGTGGGCACGGTCAGGTTCCTGGCCAGCGTGCGCGGCGCGGCCGCGGCCGGCAGCCTGCTCGCCGCCAGCCTGGTCACCCACGCCGACGGGCTCGACTCCGACGCCGTCGTGGCCAGGGGGAACGCGCGGCGGCGGACGGCCGGCGCGGAGCCGTGGCGGACGATCCTGCCCGCTGCCGGACAGTCGGACCTGCTGGCCAGGTCCGGCTGGCGGATCGTGCGCGCCGTCGATGCCGCCGACCTGGGCACCGGCGCCGATCCTGGCCGGTCGCTGCTGGTGACCGCCGAGCCAGCTGGCTAGCGTGCGCGCCATGGACGAGGGCCAGACTGGCGGCGCGGCCGGGCACGGGACCGGCCGCGGGACTGACCACGAGCGCGCGCGGCTGCTCGGGCCGACCGACATCCGGCAGATCGCGGCCCGGCTGGGTTCTCGGCCGGCGAAGCGGCTCGGCCAGAACTTCGTCATCGACGCGGGGACGATCAGGCGGATCGTCGCGCTGGCTGGCCTGCGGCCAGCCGACGTCGTCCTCGAGGTCGGGCCGGGACTTGGCTCGCTGACGCTCGGTCTGCTTGAGGCCGCGCGGCGGGTGGTCGCCGTCGAAGTCGACCCGGTTCTGGCCGCTGAGCTGCCCGCGACCGTGGCCGCCCGGGCCGCCGGGCTGGCCGGTCGGCTCGATGTCGTGACCGCGGACGCGCTGAGCGTGCGGGCCCTGCCCGGCGAGCCGCCGGCCGCCCTGGTCGCGAACCTGCCCTACAACGTGGCCGTCCCGGTCCTGCTGCACCTGCTCGAGACGATGCCGTCGATCAGCCGCGCGCTGGTCATGGTCCAGGCTGAGGTGGCCGACCGGATGTGCGCACCGCCCGGCAGCAGGACCTACGGCGTGCCGTCGGTCAAGCTCGCCTGGTACGGGACCGCGCGCCGGGCCGGGTCGGTGTCCAGGACCGTGTTCTGGCCGGTACCCAACGTCGACTCGGCGCTGGTCGCGTTCACCAGGTGGCCTGAGCCCGGCCGGGTCGGCGAGGTGGAAGTGGCCGGGCGAGTCAGCCGTCAGGCGGTGTTCGCGGTGGTCGACGCGGCCTTCGCGCAGCGGCGCAAGACCCTCAGGTCGGCCTTGGCGGCCTGGGCGGGCTCGGCGCCGGCCGCCGAGCACGTGCTCCGCGAGGCCGGGGTCGACCCGTCGCTGCGCGGCGAGTCCATTGGCGTCGCACAGTACATCCGGATTGCCGAGGCAGCCGGCAAAGCGCGTACCATCATCGAATCGTGACGCACGTGACGCAAATAGACTCCTCGGCCGGCTCCGTCACCGCCCGGGTGCCTGCCAAGGTGAACCTGCAGCTGTCAGTCGGCCCGCTGCGTGACGACGGCTACCACGACCTGGTCACGGTGTTCCATGCGGTCTCGCTCTTCGACGAGGTGACCGTGCGCAAGGCCGACCGGACCAGCGTGGCCGTGACCGGTGAGGGCGGTCCGGCGGTCCCGCTCGGGCCGGTCAACCTCGCCGTGCGCGCCGCGGTCGCGCTGGCGCGGGCGACCGGGCGGCGAGGCCGGGGCGCGAGCGGAGTCAGGATCGAGATCCGCAAGCGGATCCCGATCGCGGCCGGGCTGGCCGGCGGCAGCGCCGACGCCGCGGCCGCGCTGGTCGCCTGCAACGAGCTCTGGCGGACCGGGCTGAGCGTCGCCGAGCTCGGTCACATCGGAGCGCAGATCGGCAGCGACGTGCCGTTCGCGCTGTCCGGCGGGACGGCGGTCGGCCTCGGCCGGGGCGAGCGGCTGACCACCGCGCTCGTGTCCGGCAGTTACCACTGGGTGCTCGCCTTCGGCGCCGCCGGGCTGGCGACGCCCGATGTCTACGCCGCCTGCGACCGGCTCAGGGCGGCCAGGGTTGCGCGGGACGGGGAGCCGAGCGAGGTCCCGGCTCCGCAGCTGAGCACCGACTTGATGGCCGCGCTGCGGTCCGGGGATCCGGCCGCCGTGGGCCCGTTGCTGAGCAACGATCTCCAGCCAGCCGCGCTGTCGCTGCAGCCGCTGCTCCGGCGTGCGCTCTCGGCCGGCCGGGAGCATGGCGCGCTCGGTGCGATCGTCTCCGGCTCGGGACCGACCTGCGCCTTCCTGGCCGCCGAACCCGACGCGGCCCGCGACCTCGCGGTCGCCATCACCGGCGCTGGTGTGTGCCGGGCGGTCGTGCAGGTCGCTGGCCCGGCGCAAGGTGCCTGCGTGGTGGAATCGGGCGCCCTGGCGTGAACATCGTCAACCTGGAGGCCGCGGTCAAGGCCTACGGGACGCGGGTGCTGCTCGACCACGTGTCGCTGGGCGTCGCGGCCGGCGACCGGATCGGCGTGGTGGGCCGGAACGGCTCGGGCAAGACCACGCTCCTGGCCGCGCTGGCCGGCGCGGCCGACCTCAGCTCGGGGCGCTCGACCAGGGTCCGCGACGCCCAGATCGGCTACCTGCCGCAGTCGGTGCAGCTAGCCGGAACAGTGCGGGAGGTCGTTTTCGGAACGCTGGCCGAGCACGAATGGGCGGCCGACGCCAGGGGCCGCGGGCTGCTCCGGGCGCTGCTCTCCGATATCGACACCGACGCGCGGGCCGAACAGCTCTCCGGCGGTGAGCGCCGGCGAGTGGCGCTCGCGGCCCTGTTGCGCGGAACTCATGACCTGCTGCTGCTCGACGAGCCGACCAACCATCTGGACATCGAGGCGATCAGGTGGCTGGCCGGATATCTCGTCAGCTACGGCAAGGCGTTTGTGGTCGTGACGCATGACCGCTGGTTCCTCGACGAGGTCTGCGAGCGAATGTGGGAGGTCGCCGATGGTCAGGTGCACTCCTACGAGGGCGGCTACTCCGCCTACGTCCTGGCCAGGGCCGAGCGGGCGAGGCAGGCCGCGGCGCAGGACCAGCGCAGGCGCAACCTGCTCCGCAAGGAGCTGGCCTGGCTGCGGCGCGGGCCGCCGGCCAGGACCAGCAAGCCCCGGTTCAGGATCGAGGCCGCCACGGCGCTGATCTCCGGCGAGCCGGCCCCGAGGGACGGCGTCGAGCTGTCCAGGCTGGCCGCCGCCCGGCTCGGCAAGACGGTCATCGAGCTGACCGACGTGAGCGTCTCGGCCGGCGGCCGGACCCTGCTCGATGACGTCACCTGGCAGCTCGGACCTGGCGACCGGATCGGCGTAGTCGGCGTCAACGGCAGCGGCAAGACCACACTGCTGAATCTGCTAGCCCGGGGGGACGACCCCCCGGAACCCCCCGCAGTCGGCGTGAAGATCAGCGGCGAGGTTGTCACCGGCAAGACCGTCAGGATCGGCTATCTCACCCAGGAGCCCAGGCCGGTGGATCCCGGCCTGCGGGCTCTCGAGGCAGCGCAGCAAGTCCGCAGCTCGGTCCAGGTCGGCAAGGGCGAGCTCTCGGCCAGCCAGCTGCTCGAGCGGCTCGGCCTGAGCGGAGACCGGCAGTGGACACCCGTCGCCGAGCTCTCCGGCGGCGAGCGGCGCAGGCTCCAGCTCCAGATGCTCCTGATGGCCGAGCCCAACGTGCTGCTGCTCGACGAGCCGACCAATGACCTGGACATCGACACGCTGACCGAGTTGGAGGACCTGCTCGACGGGTTTCCCGGCTCCATCGTCGTGGTCAGCCACGACCGGTACTTCCTCGAGCGGGTCACCGACCACGTGCTGGCGCTGATCGACAGCAGGCTAGCGTTCCTGCCCGGCGGAGTGGACGAGTACCTCGAGCGCTTGGACGCCGGCGAGGCGGGCCAGCCAGCCAGCCCGGCCAGGGCTGTGCCGGGCGGGGCCGGGCCGGCGGAGGCTGGTGCCGGCCGCGGCGGGCCAGGGTCCGATGACGGTGCGGTTGCCGGGCTCTCGGCCGGCGAGCTGCGCGAGGCCAGGAAGGAGCTGGTCAGGATCGACCGGCAGCTCCAGCGCCTGGCCAGCCGGGAGTCCGAGTTGCACGAGGAGCTCGCGGCAGCGGCCGCCGACTACGCCAGGCTGATCGACCTCGGCGACGAACTGCGAGTGGTGCAGGCCGAGAAGGCGGTCCTGGAGGACCGCTGGCTCGAGCTCGCCGAGATGACGTCCTAGCGGGTCACAGCATTGCTTTTCCGCCGCGTCATTGCGACGATTAGAGCGACATCTAATTGAGGTCATCACGTTTCGCCCAGCGGGGGTGACCAAGGGGGAAACGGATGCTCGCTATCCGGAACTTACTGGCTCGCCCGGTCGTGCTGGTGGCGATCGGCTCCCTGGCCCTGGTCGGCGGGTCACTGCATGCCCGCGCCGACCTCGCCGCCCCGGCGGACACCGTAACCGAGATCCACTATTCGTTCGGTGACACGCCGGACAGCGTCTGGTTCGACTGGGTCGGCCAGGAGCAGGACATCTTCTATGGCCCTGATGCCTCATACGGGCAGATGGCCGTGGCCGGTAATTCGCAAGTCACGCCGGTGGACAGTAGCGGGCCGTTTCGCCAGGTTGAGCTCACAGGCTTGCAGCCTAGTAGCACCTACCATTACAAGATCGGGATAAATGGAATTGATCACACCTTTAAGACTATTCCGGAGGGCGATTTAACCTGGGTCGACATCGGGGATACCGGCACGACGCTGTGCGAGCCATGGATGGCGCAGACCCACCAGCTTGTAGCCGCGCAGAATCCCTCGTTCGTGACCCACGGCGGCGACATCAGCTATGCCAACGAGTGTGGCGCGGCGGCCGTCCACCAGTATTACGTCGATCAGCAGGCCTGGTCGGACGATGCGGCCTTCGAGCCGGTCTGGGGGAACCACGAGTACGGACAGCCCAACAGCGATGAGGGCATGACGCCGCCGCCCGGCACGCCGCGGGACAGCCTGCTCAACTACAAGGGCCGCAGCTTCATCACCAATGGCCAGGCCGTGCCGAGTGACACGGCTACGCGTACCGGCAATCCCGGCTGCGGCTGGGAAACGGGTGCGACCAGCAACACGTGCCAGGGCAACGACTGGGGCTGGTTCCA
>JADGPC010000117.1 GCA_017882645.1 Streptosporangiales bacterium
ATGGTGGCGACGTAGCGAGCAAGCGGGCCGGCCTGGTCCCGTGGCAGCTGTGCCATCTTCTCCAGGTCGATGACCAGCTTCGGAGCCGGGGTGAGCACGCCGGGACCGGCGTCGCCCGGTAGCAGCTCAGAAACCGGCACGCCGTAGAAGTCGGCCAGCTCGGCGAGCTTCTGCACGGTGACCGACCGGTCGCCGCGCTCGTAGGAGCCGACTACTACGGCCTTCCACCGGCCTCGGGACTTCTCCTCCACGCCATGCAGGGATAGACCTTGCTGGGTGCGAATGGCGCGTAGCCGGGCGCCGAGGGTCTTCGCGTAGTCAGATGGCATGGTGGGGGTTCCTGGCCTTACTGATCGGACGGTCTGATGGTTACGGACAGTGACGGTAAGCCGAGAGCACGACAAGGTCAAGCCGATCGGCAAAAATCGGTCTAACTTACGCGCGACAGCGCATCAAGGGGGCAGCCGCTCATGTCGATTACAGCGTAGCTTGCGCTGCATGTCGGCGATGTCCCAGGTCGCGTGCTGTCGCCGGGCCTTCCGGGAGCGACCGCGAGGTGCTGGTAGGTTAGGGCCGTTCGACGTCCTTTAAGGCCCGTCCCGTGAGGCGGGGAAGGAGGTCTCTCGATGGCTGGAATCAGTGAAACTGCCGGTCCTGCACCGGCCAGGACAGGATCGAAGTCGGTCCTCGGGCCCGAGGAAATCCGCCGGGCGCTAACCAGGATCGGTCACGAGATACTCGAGCGCACCGACGGCGCTGGCGACGTGGTGCTGCTCGGCATCCCGACCAGGGGCGTGCCGCTCGCGCAGCGCCTTGCGGCGCGGCTCGAGCAGACCGAGGGCGTCCGTATTCCGGTCGGCTCCCTGGACATCACCCTCTACCGAGACGACCTGAGGCTGCGGCCGGCCAGGACGCTCGGTCATACCGAGGTGCCCGGGTCAGGTATCGACGGCATGGTTGTCGTCCTGGTGGACGACGTCCTGTACTCGGGACGCACGGTCCGGGCCGCGCTCGACGCGCTCGGCGACCTGGGCCGGCCGCGCGCCGTTCAGCTGGCCGTCCTCGTCGACCGAGGCCACCGGGAACTGCCGATCAGGCCCGACTACGTCGGCAAGAACCTGCCGACCTCCAAGCGCGAGGTGGTCAGGGTGCTGCTCACCGAAACCGACGGCGAGGACTCGGTCACTCTGCAGGTCGGTCCGGAGGAGGGCCGGTGAACAGGCACCTGATCTCCGCGGCCGACCTCAGCCTGGACGATGCCGTCGCGATCCTGGACACCGCTGAGGAATTCGCCACGCTCGCCGAGCGGCCGATTCCCAAGCTCCCCACGCTGCGCGGCCGCACGGTCGTCAATCTCTTCTACGAGGACTCGACCAGGACCCGGATCTCGTTCGAGGCGGCCGCTAAGCGGCTGTCGGCCGATGTGATCAATTTCTCGGCCAAGGGCTCCAGCGTCGCCAAGGGGGAGAGCCTGAAGGACACGGCGCTCACCCTCCAGGCCATGGGCGCGGACGCGGTGGTGATCAGGCACGGTTCCTCCGGTGCGCCGCACCGGCTGGCCGGGTGGGTCAGGGGCAGCGTCGTCAATGCCGGGGACGGCACTCACGAGCACCCGACCCAGGCGCTGCTCGACGCGTTCACGATGCGGCGCAGGCTCGGCCGGCTCGATGGCCTGCGGGTGACGATTGTCGGCGACATCCTGCACAGCCGGGTCGCCCGCTCGAACGTCTGGCTGCTCAGGACGCTCGGCGCGCAGGTGACCCTGGTTGCCCCGCCGACCTTGCTGCCGGTCGCGGTGGACGGATGGCCCGCCGCGGTCAGCTACGACTTCTCCTCGGTACTCCCGGACAGCGACGTCGTGATGATGCTGCGGGTGCAGCACGAGCGGATGTCCGACGCGTACTTCCCGAGCGTTCGCGAGTACAGCCGCAGGTACGGCCTGGATGGTGACCGGATGGCGCTGCTGCCTGACCACGCGATCGTGATGCACCCGGGTCCGATGAACCGCGGTGTCGAGATCGCCGCCGACGTCGCCGACTCGCCCCGCTCGACCATTGTCGAGCAGGTGACCAACGGCGTGTCGGTCCGGATGGCGGTGCTCTACCTGCTGCTCAGCGGATCGCGCGAGCCCGCCGAGCCAGCTGTGGCTACGACCGGGGGACTGGCCCCGGCCGGGGAGCGGGCGATGTCAGCCGCGGCCGCGGAGGCCGGGCTGTGACCGCCGCGGGCGGCGCGGGCACCGGTCGGCCTGGTGCCCGCCGTGACCAGGGCCGCTGGCTGATCCGGGGGGCCAGGCCGCTCGGCGGCCGGCCGGCCGACATCATGATCGACGGCGGGCGGATCGTCGCGGTCACCGAATCCGGCCGGGACCGCCGCGACCAGGGCCCCGGCGGCCGGGACGACGGCAATATCCGCGACCAGGACCCGGACGGCCAGGTCACCGTGCTCGAGGCCGGCCACCTGATCGCCCTGCCCGGCCTGGTCGACCTGCATACGCACCTGCGCGAGCCGGGCCGGGAAGACGCGGAGACGGTCGCCAGCGGGACAGCCGCCGCCGCGCTCGGCGGGTACACCGCGGTGCACGCCATGGCCAACACCGATCCGGTCGCCGACACGGCGGGCGTGGTCGAGCAGGTCTGGCGGCTCGGCCGCCAGGCCGGGCACTGCGATGTCCGCCCGGTCGGCGCGGTCACCGCCGGCCTGGCCGGCAGCCAGCTGGCGGAGCTCGGCGCGATGGCGGACTCCGCGGCCAGGGTGCGGGTTTTCTCCGATGACGGTCGGTGCGTGTCCGACGCCACGCTGATGCGCCGCGCCCTGGAGTACGTGAAGGCGTTCGACGGCGTGGTCGCCCAGCATGCCCAGGAGCCCAGGCTCACCGCAGGGGCGCAGCTCAACGAGGGCGTGATGTCGGCGAGGCTGGGCCTGACCGGGTGGCCGGCGGTCGCCGAGGAAGCGATCATCGCGCGCGACTGCCTGCTAGCCGCTCACGTCGGCTCGGCGATGCATATCTGCCATGTCTCGACGGCCGGCTCGGTGGAGATCATCCGCTGGGCCAAGGCCAAGGGCTGGCGGGTGACGGCCGAGGTCACGCCGCATCACCTGCTGCTCACCGACGAGCTGGCGGCCGGGTATGACCCGGTCTTCAAGGTCAATCCGCCGCTGCGGACGGCTGCGGACGTGGCCGCGCTGCGGGCTGGCCTGGCCGACGGGACCATCGACTGCGTCGCCACCGACCATGCCCCGCACCCAGCCGAGTCGAAGGAGACCGAGTGGGCGCAGGCCTCGTTCGGAATGACGGGGCTGGAAACGGCACTGCGGGTAGTGCATGAGGCGATGGTGAACACCGGCCTGCTCGACTGGTCCGGTGTCGCCGACCGGATGTCGGTCCGGCCGGCCGCGATCGGCCGGATCGGCGCGCTGGCAGGCGGCCCCGACGCGATCAGCCATGGCTGCCCGATCGCACCAGGCTCGCCGGCCAACCTCGTGCTCTACGACCCGGAGCCGATCACGACGGTCGATCCGGCGGCCCAGGCATCGCGCAGTCATAACACCCCGTTCGCCGGCATGAAGCTGCCCGGCCAGGTGATCGCCACCTTCCTGCGCGGCACGCCGACGGTGCTTGACGGGAGGCTGACCGGATGAATGCTCCCGCCTTGCTCGTGCTCGAGGACGGCACGACCTTCCGCGGCACGGCCTACGGCGCGGACGGCGAGACGTTCGGCGAGGCCGTGTTCAACACCGCGATGACCGGCTACCAGGAGACGCTGACCGACCCGTCCTACTGCCGTCAGATCGTCACGATGACGGCGCCGCACATCGGCAATACCGGCATCAACGACGAGGACAGCGAGTCACGCCGGATCTGGGTCAGCGGCTTCGTGATCCGGGACCCGAGCCCGGTCGCGTCCAGCTGGCGATCCGCGCGCTCGCTCGACGACGAGCTGCGGGCAGCCGGCGTCACGGCGATCGCGATCACCGGCACCCGGGCGCTGACCCTGCACCTGCGCGAGCGCGGCGCGATGCGCGCCGCGATCAGCACGCTGAGCGCGGATCCGGTCGAGCTGGCCGAGCGCATCCTGGCGAGCCCGCCGATGACCGGGGCTGACCTGGCCCGCGAGGTGACCACGCCGACGCCGTACGTAGTCAAGCCGCCGCCCGGCATCCCGGTCAGGTACCGGGTCGCGGCCGTCGACCTCGGCATCAAGGCCGCGACTCCGCTGGCGATGGCCAGGCTGGGCTGCGAGGTGCAGGTACTGCCGGCGACGAGCACGGCGGCCGAGATCCTCGGCCTGCGCCCGGACGGCGTCTTCTTCTCCAACGGCCCGGGTGACCCGGCGGCGTCGGGCTACGCGGTCGATGCCGTGCGCGGCGTCCTGGCCGCCGGCCCGCCGGTGTTCGGCATCTGCCTCGGCAGCCAGATGCTCGGCCGCGCACTCGGCCTCGGCACCTACAAGCTGCGGTTCGGCCACCGCGGGGTCAACCAGCCGGTGCAGGACCTGCGCACCGGCCGGGTCCAGATCACCAGCCACAACCACGGCTTCGCCGTCGCGATGCCCGCGGTCGGCGCGGCTGGCGGCCCCGTCCGCTTCGACACCGACTTCGGGACCGCCGAGGTGACGCACGTGAACCTCAACGACGGCGTGCTCGAGGGGCTGCGGCTGATCGACGCGCCGGCCTTCGCCGTCCAGTACCACCCGGAGGCGGCGCCCGGCCCGCACGACGCGGCCGGCCTGTTCGGCGAGTTCTGCGACCTGATGGAGCGCGGGAGGGGGCGACATGCCTAAGCGCCCTGACCTGAAGTCGGTGCTCGTGATCGGCTCGGGGCCGATCGTGATCGGGCAGGCCTGCGAGTTCGACTACTCGGGCACCCAGGCCTGCCGCGTTCTCCGCGAGGAGGGGATCAGGGTCAGCCTGGTCAACTCCAATCCCGCGACGATCATGACGGACCCGGAATTCGCCGACGCCACCTACATCGAGCCGATCACCCCTGAGGTGCTCGAGAAGGTCATCGCCGCGGAGCGGCCTGATGCGATCCTGCCCACGCTCGGCGGGCAGACCGCGCTGAACGCCGCCGTCGCCCTGCACGAGGCTGGCACGCTGGCCGCGTACGGGGTGGAGCTGATCGGCGCCGACATCGACGCGATCATGGCCGGTGAGGACCGCAGGGCGTTCAAGGAGATCGTCACCGGCCTGGGCGGCGAGGTGCCGCGCAGCGTGATCTGCCACTCGCTGGGCGAGTGCGAGGCGGCCGCGGCCGACCTCGGCTATCCGGTGGTGGTCCGGCCCTCGTTCACCCTCGGCGGCTCAGGTTCCGGCATCGCGAGGGACCTGGCGGACCTGCGCCGGATGGCGGGCCACGGGCTGGACGCCAGCCCGGTCACCGAGGTCCTGCTCGAGGAGTCGATCCTGGGCTGGAAGGAATACGAGCTCGAGCTGATGCGCGACCGCAACGACAACGTCGTCGTGGTCTGCTCGATCGAGAACGTGGACCCGATGGGCGTGCACACCGGCGACTCGGTCACCGTCGCGCCCGCGATGACGCTGACCGACCGCGAGTACCAGCGGATGCGCGACCTGGCGATCGCGGTGCTGCGCGCGGTCGGCGTGGACACCGGCGGCTGCAACATCCAGTTCGCGGTCGAGCCGCGCACCGGCCGGCTGGTCGTGATCGAGCTGAACCCGCGAGTGTCCAGGTCCAGCGCCCTGGCGTCGAAGGCCACCGGCTTCCCGATCGCCAAGATCGCGGCCCGGCTGGCGATCGGCTACACCCTCGATGAGATCCGCAACGACATCACCGGGGAGACGCCGGCCAGCTTCGAGCCCGCGCTGGACTATGTGGTGGTCAAGGTGCCGAGGTTCGCGTTCGAGAAGTTCCCCGGCGCCGACCCGGTGCTGACCACGCACATGAAGTCAGTCGGCGAGGCGATGGCGATCGGGCGCTGCTTCGCCGAGGCGCTGCAGAAGGCCCTGCGCTCCCTGGAGCAGCCCGGCGCGCCGCTGAGCTGGGCCGAGCCTCCGCCGGCCGGCCGGGACACGCTGGTAGCCCGCTGCGCGGTGCCGCACGACGGCCGGATGTCGACGCTGCACCAGGCGCTGCGCGCAGGCGCCAGCGTGGCTGAGCTCGCCGCGGCAAGCGGAATCGACGCCTGGTTCATCGAGCAGGTCAAGGGCATCGAAGACGTCGCTCAGCAATTCGCGCGGGCCGGGTCGCCCACGCCGGCCAGCCTGCGCGCGGCGAAAGCGGCCGGGTTCTCCGACGGGCAGCTCGGCCAGCTCACCGGCCTGACCGAGGCGCAGGTCAGAAACCTGCGCCGGGAGCTCGGAGTGCGCCCGGTGTACCACATGGTGGATACCTGCGCCGCGGAGTTCGCAGCCAGCACCCCGTACCTGTACTCGAGCTACGACGAGCTGTCCGAGGTCCCGCCGTCGGCCCGGCCCAAAGTGATCATCCTCGGCAGCGGGCCGAACCGGATCGGCCAGGGCATCGAGTTCGACTACGCCTGCGTGCACGCGTGCTTCGCCGCCTCGCAGGCCGGCTTCGAGACCGTGATGGTCAACTGCAACCCGGAGACCGTCTCGACCGACTACGACACTTCCGACCGGCTCTACTTCGAGCCGCTGACCCTGGAGGACGTGCTCGAGGTCGTCGCGGCCGAGCAGGCGGCCGGCGAGGTCGCCGGCGTCATCGTGTCGCTCGGCGGCCAGACGCCGCTCGGGCTGGCGCGGGCGCTGCAGGCCGAGGGGATCCCGATCCTCGGCACCTCGCCGCAGGCCATTCACCTGGCCGAGGACCGGGCCGAGTTCAGCGCGGTGCTGAGCGGCGCCGGGCTGCTCGCCCCCCGGCACGGGACGGCCCTGTCGGTGCCGGACGCGCTCGAGATCGCCGCGGAGATCGGCTACCCGGTGCTGGTCCGGCCCTCCTATGTGCTCGGCGGCCGCGGAATGGAGATCGTCTACGACGAGGCCACCCTCGAGGCTTACGTGCACCGGGCCACGCTGGCCAGCCCCGAGCATCCGATCCTGATCGACCGGTTTCTCGACGACGCGATCGAGATCGACGTGGACGCGCTGTTCGACGGCGACGAGCTGTACCTGGGCGGCGTGATGGAGCACATCGAGGAAGCGGGCATTCACTCCGGCGACTCGGCCTGCGCCCTGCCCCCGATCACGCTCGGCCACGAGTACACCGCCGCTGTCCGCGAGTCCACCGAGGCGATTGCGCGGGGCGTCGGCGTCCGCGGGCTGCTGAACGTGCAGTACGCGCTGGCGGCCGGGCTGCTGTACGTGCTCGAGGCGAACCCGCGGGCGTCCCGGACGGTGCCGTTCGTGTCCAAGGCCACGGCGGTGCCGCTGGCGAAGGCGGCGACCAGGATCATGCTGGGCGCCACGATTTCCGAGCTGCGGGCTGAGGGGATGCTCGCGGCGTCGGGGGACGGCGGCAGCCTGCCGCTGGACGCTCCGATCGCGGTGAAGGAGGCCGTGCTGCCGTTCGGCCGGTTCCGCGATACCACCGGCGCGGGCATCGATACCCTGCTCGGCCCCGAGATGCGCTCGACCGGCGAGGTCATGGGCATCGACGAGTTCTTCGGCACCGCCTTCGCGAAGTCCCAGGCGGCCGCCTACGGAGCGCTGCCGGTGAAGGGGCGCGCGTTCGTCTCGGTCGCCAGCAAGGACAAGCGCGCGATGATCTTCCCGGTCAAGCGCCTCGCCGACCTCGGGTTCGAGATCTGGGCGACCAGCGGTACGGGGGAGGTACTGCGGCGCAACGGGGTACATGCCACGATCGTCCGTAAGCACAGCGACGGCCAGGGGCCAGGAGGCGAGCCCACGATCGTGGACCGGATCCTGGCCGGGCAGGTCGATCTCGTGATCAACACGCCGTTCGGCCGGGCCGGCCAGCCGGGCCCGCGGCGGGACGGATACGAGATCAGGACCGCGGCCGTGCGGCGCGGGCTGCCCTGCGTGACCACGATGGCCGGGCTGGCGGCGGTCGTGCAGGGAATCGAGGCCATCATCAGGAACGAGGTGGGTGTGCGGTCGCTTCAGGAGCACGCGGTGCGGATCGGCCGGGGCGCTCGGGCATGACGGCGAGCGAACCAGAGTCGGAGTCCGGCCCGCTGCAGGTACGCGGCACGGTGCTGACCGTGCGCCGGATCGACGCCTATTACGCGATGACTCTCGTCGCGCCGGGGATCGCGGCCCGGTTCAAGCCGGGCCAGTTCGTGGCCCTGGCGGTCGGCGGCCCCGATACGTCGATGCTGCTCAGGCGCGCCTTCTCGATCCACGACGTCAGGCCGGACCACGGCGGGACGGTGGAGGTCGTCTTCGCCGTGTCCGGCCGGGGCACCCGCTGGCTGGCCGAGCGCCGGGCCAGGGACGTGCTCGACGTGACCGGTCCGCTTGGCCGGCCGTTCCCGGTGCCCAGGGATCCGGTCAGCTGCCTGCTGGTGGGCGGCGGTTACGGCAGCGCGCCGCTGTTCGCGCTGGCCGGCCGGCTCCGCGAGCGGCGCTGCTCGGTGGACTTCCTGCTCGGCGCGGCGAGCGGCGACCGGGTCTTCGGCGCGCTGACAGCGCGGCGCACCGGGCGGTCGGCGACCTTCACCACGGTCGACGGCTCGCTGGGCGTCCGCGGGATCGTGACCGACATGCTGGGCCAGGTCATCCACGAGGCGCGGACCGACGTGATCTACGCGTGCGGGCCGATGCCGATGCTGCGCCAGGTCACGGCGCTGGCCCGCAGGTACGACCTGCCGGTGCAGGTGGCGGTCGAGGAGACGATGGCGTGCGGGATCGGCGTCTGCATGACCTGCGTGCTCCCGGTGGTCGGCAGCGACGGGATCACCAGGATGGCCAGGTCGTGCGTCGACGGGCCGGTCTTCAGGGGCGAGCAGGTGCGCTGGGACGACGTCGGGACGATCCCGTTCGACGCCTTCGGCGCGCCAGGCTGGGAGCCGAGGGCCAGGCGGCCGCCGCGGCCGGGCGGCGACGGCGGGCAGGCCGGGGCCGGCCCGAAGTCCGGCGGCCAGCACCGGCCGTCGAGCCCGTCGAGCCCGCCGAACCCGCCGAACCCGGCGCGGAGGCAGAACCATGGCGCCTGACCTGCGCACCAGGCTCGGGAATACCGAGCTGCCCAACCCGATCCTGACCGCATCCGGCTGCGCGAGCTCGGGACGGGAGCTCGCCCAGTTCATCGACGTCTCGAAGGTCGGCGCGATCGTGACCAAGTCGGTGATGATCGCGCCCCGGGCGGGCAGGCCGACGCCGCGGATGGCCGAGACGAGCAGCGGCATGCTCAACTCGATCGGCCTGCAGGGTCCGGGCATCGACGCGTTCCTGCAGCGCGACCTGCCATGGCTGCTCTCGCGGGGAGCAAGGGCCGTGGTGTCGATCGCCGGCAGCACCGTCGACGAGTACGCCGAGCTTGCCGCCCGGCTGTCCGACGCCGCCGGGGTGACCGCGATCGAGGTGAACATCTCCTGCCCGAACGTGGAGCACCGCGGTCAGGTGTTCGCCTGCGACGCCGGGGACGCGGGCGCCGTCGTGGCGGCCGTCAGGGCGCGGACCAGGTACGACATCCCGGTGTTCGCCAAGCTGTCGCCCGACGTCACCGATATCGTGGCGATCGCGCGGGCCTGCGTTTCGGCCGGGGCCGACGGCCTGTCCATGATCAATACGCTGCTCGGGATGGCGATCGACACCGAGACCATGCGTCCCGTGCTGGCCGGGCTCACCGGCGGCCTGTCCGGACCTGCGATCAGGCCGGTCGCCGTGCGCTGCATCTGGCAGGTCCGCGAAGCACTGCCCGATGTGCCGATCATCGGGATGGGCGGGGTGATGACGGGCCGGGACGCGCTGGAGCTGATCCTGGCCGGCGCGTCGATGGTGAGCATCGGGACGGCGATCTTCCACGACCCGTCGGCGTGCGCGCGGATCCTGCGCGAGCTGGACGATGAGCTGGCTCGGCGGGGCATCGAGCGGCTGTCGCAGGTGACCGGGGTTGCTCATGAGGCAAGGACGGCGAGCAGGGGCAGGGCAGGCGTCGGGTAGCGGGCATGGGTACACCAAGACAGTCGCGCCCGTGACGCGCCTGCCAGCCGATGAAGAGTTCCGAGGATGGAGTGGACATGACTAGCCGCGCCCCGATCGCAGTCGCGCTCGATGCGCCCGATCTTGACACCGCCGCGCACTGGGCGGGCCTGGTGACCCCGCACGTCAGCACGCTGAAAATCGGTCTCGAGCTCTACCTGCGGTTCGGGCCGGACGCGGTGGCATCGGTGCGCGGCCCGCGCGGCGTCGACGTCTTCCTTGACCTCAAGCTGCACGACATCCCGGCCACCGTCGGCGGTGCCGCCCGCGCGGTCGCGAAGGTCAGGCCCGACCTGCTCACCGTGCACGCCGCGGCCGGGGCCGCGGCGATCGCGGCCGCCGTGCAGGCGCTGCCGGACACCAGGATCGTGGCCGTCACCGTCCTGACCTCGCTGAGCAACCGTGATCTTGACGAACTGGGGATGGCGGGCCCGGTCAGCGACGCCGTGCTCAGGCTGGCTGCCCTGGCCGTGGCGGCCGGGGCGCGCGGTCTGGTCTGCTCGCCTCAGGAGGTGGCCGCGGTGCGGGCCGAGGTCGGGCCCGACATCACGCTGATCACGCCCGGCGTGCGGCCGGCCGGGCAGGCCAGCCACGACCAGGCCAGGGTCGCCACGCCGCAGGAAGCGCTGCGCGACGGGGCTGACCTGCTCGTGATCGGCCGGCCGATCACAAGTGCTCCGGACCCGGGCGCGGCCGCGGCGGCGCTGGCGACGGCGCTCCGGCGCCGGGAGCCCGCCGCTGGCTGACGGCGAGCCCGCCGCTGGCTAACCCGCTGCCCGACCCTGCCCCCGCCGGCCCCCGCCAGGCCCGGTTCCATGATCACGGAAGGCTCTCGGCATTTTCCGCCGACAGGATTCCGTGATCATGGAAGAGTTCGCCCCGAGCGACGGCGGATCGGCTTGGTCGTTACCGGCCATAGTCGCCGTGCGGCGGGCGGGCCGCTCTGGCCGGCGCCAGTTCCATGTTGCCTGGCCACGGCGGTGGCCGCGCGGAGCCCTACTCGCAGATTCCGGCTAATTGGCATAAATGGCTCGCTAGGGTCGACGACACGCAAGAGCAATCTTTCGTGGTCAGCGTCTCTCCTGGCGATTACACTAGGCACCGGAACGTGCTCACTAAGTGATTGTGGATGAATTGTGACGCGTTAAACGGGGGTTCGCGTTGCTCTAGCCGTCTGAACTCGCTAGTTTCCCCTCGCGAACAGAGTTTTTCGATACGAAACCCGAGGTGACCACGCGTGGCTCTTCCTCCACTGACCCCCGACCAGCGGGCAGCCGCTCTTGAGAAGGCCGCTAAGGCTCGCAAGGAGCGTGCCGAGATCAAGAACAAGCTCAAGCACGCCTCGACCACGCTGCCTGAGGTTCTCAAGGACGGCCAGACCGACGACGTCGTTGGGAAGATGAAGGTCTCAGCGCTGCTTGAGTCCATGCCGGGCGTGGGTAAGGTCCGCGCCAAGCAGATCATGGAGCGGCTGGGCATCGCCGAGTCGCGCCGGGTACGCGGACTCGGCGCGAACCAGCGGATCGCGCTGGAGCAGGAATTCCGCGACGTCTGATCTAGTCCGCCGGCGCCACGTGCGGGGACGGGGGAACTGCGTCATGGCCGATCCGGCCGCAACGACGGGATCGCCAGACGGAGTCCCTGTCCCCGCGGGCCTGACGGTGCTCTCCGGCCCCTCCGGGGTCGGCAAGAGCACTGTCGTCCAGGCGATCAGGCGGAACTGCCCGCACGTCTGGCTGTCGGTTTCGGTGACGACGCGCCAGCCGCGGCCGGGCGAGGTACCGGGCCGTGAGTACTTCTTCGTCGGCGAGCGCGAGTTCGAGGAGATGGCCGCATCAGGTCAGCTGCTCGAATGGGCCCGGTTCGCGGGTAATTACTACGGAACCCCGCGCGAACCAGTAGCGCAGCGGCTGGAAGCTGGCCGGCCGGGACTGCTCGAGGTCGACGTGGTCGGCGCCAGGCAGGTACGGCTGGCGGTGCCGGACGCGCTGCTGGTGTTTCTTGCGCCGCCCACATGGGAGGAACTGGTCCGCAGGCTGACCGGCCGGGAGACCGAGCCGCCCGACGTCATCGAGCAGCGGCTCGAGGCGGCCAGGGCCGAGCTGAGGGCGGAGAGTGAATTCGACATCACGCTCGTCAACACGTCGGTTAAAGACGTGTGCGCTCAGCTGGTAGCCTTGATGACGGCCCAGCCGGCAGATCAGCCGGCCGAGTAAGGCTGGCGATCTGGAAGGCACAAGGTGGCAGGGACTCCGTCGCTCGAGGGAATCATCAATCCGCCCATCGACGAACTGCTCGATGTCGTGGACAGCAAGTACGGCCTCGTGATCATGGCATCGAAGCGTGCCAGGCAGATCAACGCGTACTACGCCCAGCTGGGCGAGGGCCTGCTTGAGTACGTCGGCCCGCTGGTCGAGACCCGGGTGCAGGAGAAGCCGCTGTCGATCGCCCTGCGCGAGATCAGCGAGGGCCTGCTGCACGCCGAGCCGCTGGACATCCCGGTTACCTGACGCCCGGAGCGGCAGCCGCCGATGAAGATCGTTCTCGGGGTCGGCGCCGGCATCGCCGCGTATAAGTGCTGCGAGTTGGTGCGGCTCCTGACCGAGTCGGGCCACGAGGTCCGCGTCATCCCGACCCCGGATTCGCTGCGGTTCGTCGGCGCGGCGACCTGGGCGGCCCTGTCCGGCCAGCCGGTGAGCGCCAGTCCGTGGGATGACGTGCACGAGGTCCCGCACGTCCGGCTCGGCCAGGCCGCCGATCTCGTCTTCGTCGCCCCGGCCACGGCCGACCTGCTGGCGCGGGCGGCCGCGGGCCTGGCGCCCGATCTGCTCGGCAACGTGCTGCTAACGGCCAGGTGCCCCGTCGTATACGCGCCCGCCATGCACACCGAGATGTGGCAGCATCCGGCCACGGTGGCGAACGTCGCCACGCTGCGCGGCCGGGGAGCGCTGGTGCTCGAGCCCGCATCGGGACGGCTGACCGGCAGCGACACCGGTCCAGGGCGGCTCCCCGAGCCGGCCGAGCTTTACCAGGTGGCGCGGCGCGTGCTGGCCCGGGGAACAGCGGACCTGACGCCCGATCTGGCCGGCCGCCGAGTCGTGGTCTCGGCGGGCGGAACCAGGGAGGAACTCGACCCGGTCCGCTTCATCGGAAACTGGTCCTCAGGCCTGCAGGGCTACGCACTGGCCAGGGCCGCGGCGGCGCGCGGCGCCGAGGTCACGCTGGTCGCGGCCAATACCGGGCTGGCTGACCCGGCCGGCGTGCAGGTCGTCAGGGTCATCTCGGCCGGCGACATGCATGACGCCGTCGTCAAGGCGGCCGCTGGGGCCGACGCCGTCGTGATGGCGGCGGCCGTCGCTGACTACCGGCCGGCCAGCAGGAGCGACGCGAAGCTCAAGAAGGCCGACGGCCCGCCCGATCCGATCATCCTGACCGAGAACCCTGACATCCTGCGCGAGCTGTCCGCGACCAGGCTGCATCCGGGTCAGGTGGTCGTCGGCTTCGCGGCCGAGACCGATGACCTGCTCGCCAACGGGCGGGCGAAGCTGGCGGCGAAGGGCTGCGACCTGCTCGTCGTCAACCGGGTCGGCAACGGGCTGGCCTTCGGCACGGCCGACAACGAGGCGGAGATCCTGGCCGCGGACGGCCAGCGGACGTCCGTGCCCCGCGGGCCGAAGGAAGACCTGGCCGAGGTGATCTGGGACAGCGTGGCCGCCCGGCTGGCCTGAACCGCCGCGGCCGCCGGGGAAGCGGCCGGAATCAGCGCGCGGCGGGTCTGAACGCCGCTTGACGGGCATTTGCCGCCGTCAGCCTGCTCCGACCGCCCCGACTGGCCTGGCCCGGCTAAACTTCGGCGAGATCCCGCCGAACGAGAAAAGGATGCCACGTGGCTCGTCGCCTGTTTACATCAGAGTCGGTTACTGAAGGTCATCCCGACAAGATGGCTGACCAGATCAGCGACACCATCCTGGATGCGATGCTCAAGGGCGACCCGAGCAGCCGGGTGGCGGTCGAGACGCTGATCACCACCGGCCAGGTGCACGTCGCGGGTGAGGTGACCACGACAACCTACGTCGATATCCCGGGCCTGATCAGGGACAAGATCCTGGAGATCGGCTATGACTCGTCGGCCAAGGGATATGACGGCGCTTCCTGCGGGGTGTCGGTGTCGATCGGCTCGCAGTCACCCGACATCGCCCAGGGCGTCCTGCACGCGTTCGAGCACCGCGAGGGCGAGGGCGACGACGACCTTGACCGCCAGGGTGCCGGAGACCAGGGACTGATGTTCGGCTACGCCTGCCGGGAGACACCTGAGCTGATGCCGCTGCCGATCATGCTGGCGCACCGGCTGTCGCGGCGGCTGGCCGCGGTGCGGCACAGCGGCGAGATCCCCTACATCAGGCCGGACGGGAAGACCCAGGTCACGATCGAGTATGCGGGCGATGAGCCGGTGCGGCTCGACACCGTCGTCGTTTCCACCCAGCACGCTCCGGCGATCGACCTGAAGGCGCTGCTGATGCCGGACATCCAGGAGCGGGTCGTGGAGCCGGTGCTGGCCTCCCTTGAGCTGGACAAGGCCAACTACCGGCTGCTGGTCAACCCGACCGGGCGGTTCGAGGTGGGCGGCCCGATGGGGGACGCTGGCCTGACCGGCCGCAAGATCATTATCGACACCTACGGCGGCATGGCCCGCCATGGCGGCGGCGCTTTCTCCGGCAAGGACCCGTCGAAGGTGGACCGGAGCGCTGCCTACGCCATGCGCTGGGTGGCGAAGAACGTGGTCGCGGCCGGGCTGGCCGACCGCTGCGAGACCCAGGTCGCGTATGCGATCGGCAAGGCGAAGCCGGTCGGGCTCTTCGTCGAGTGCTTCGGCACCGAGCAGGTGCCGCTCGAGCGGATCCAGGACGCTGTGCTGGCCGTCTTCGACCTCCGGCCGGCCGCGATCATCAGGGACCTTGAGCTGCTGCGGCCGATCTACTCGCAGACCGCGAGCTACGGCCATTTCGGCCGCGAGGAGCCTGATTTCTCCTGGGAGCGCACGAACAAGACGGATGCGCTGCGGGCGGCCGCCGGGCTGTGACCCGGCCGCCTGGCGCCACGACAGCAGGCCCGGCCGCGGGCCCGCGTCCGCGGCAGGCAGCCAGCCGGTCGGCCAGGCAGGCCGCCCGGCGCACGGCAGCGTCCGCGCAGCCGGTCGCACGGGTCGCCGTCGATGTACCGCTGCCGCATCTGGACCGGCTGTTCGACTACCTGGTGCCTGAGGCACTGGCGGAGCGGGCCGTCCCTGGCTGCCGGGTCCGGGTCAGGTTCGCCGGCCGCCTGACCGGCGGTTACGTCGTGGAACGCGCGGAGAAGACCGAGCACCACGGCCGCCTGGCCTTCCTGGAGCGGGTCCTGTCACCCGAGCCCGTGCTGAGTGAGGAAATCGCCGGGCTGGCCCGCGCCGTCGCCGACCGGTACGGCGGGACGCTGGCCGACGTGCTGCGGCTGGCCATACCGCCCCGGCATGCCGCGGCCGAGGCGGCGCCGCCGCCCGGGCCGGCCGGCCAGCCGGTTCCGCAGCCGGGACCGGATCCTGGCCCGTGGTCCCGCTACCGCGCGGGCGCGTCGTTTCTCGCCGCCCTTGCCGATGGCCGGAGCCCGCACGCCGTCTGGTCAGCGCTGCCCGGCCCTGACTGGCCCGCCGAGATCGCGGCCGCGGTCGGCGCGGCGGCCGCCAGCGGACGAGGGGCCCTGGTCGTCGTGCCGGACGCCAGGGATCTTGACCTCGTCGATGCCGCGCTCGCCGAGGTGCTCGGCGACGGCGCGCACACCAGCCTGTCCGCGCAGCTCGGGCCGGCCGAGCGGTACCGCAGGTGGCTCGCGGTGCGGCGCGGACAGGTCAGGATCGTGGCCGGGACGCGATCCGCGGCGTTCGCGCCGGTGGCCGGGCTCGGCCTGGTCGTCATCTGGGACGACGGTGACGACCTGCATGCCGAGCCGCGGGCACCGTACCCGCATGCCAGGGACGTGCTGCTGCTGCGGGCGCATCGCTGCGGCGCAGCCGCGCTGGTAGGCGGCTTCGCCAGGACGGCGGAGGCGGCTCAGCTGCTGGCGACTGGCTGGGCGCGGCCGCTGGCCGCGGACCGGCAGACGGTACGAGCGCACGCCCCCATCGTCAGGACCGCCGGTGACGATGCCGAGCTGGCTCGCGACGAGGCGGCGCGGAGCGCCCGGATGCCCGGGATCGCGCTGCGCACGGCCAGGGAGGCGCTCGGGGCCGGGCCGGTTCTGTTCCAGGTACCGCGACGGGGCTACCTGGCCGCGGTCGCGTGCCAGCAATGCGGTGCGCGGGTGCGGTGCGGTGCGTGCGCAGGTCCGGTCACGCTGCCTGGGGCCGGCCAGCCGCTGCGGTGCGGCTGGTGCGGTACCGCAGCCGAGCGGACCTGCGCCGTCTGCGGCAGCACCAGGATCCGAGCCCTGGTCACCGGGGAACGGCGGACTGCCGAGGAGCTGGGCCGGGCTTTTCCTGGCGTGCCCGTGCACACCTCGAGCGGCTCAGGCGTCCTGGCCGACGTGCCAGGGTCGCCGGCGATCGTCATCGCCACGCCAGGTGCCGAGCCGCGCGCGCCGGGCGGCTATGCCGCCGCGATCCTGCTGGACGGGTGGTCGCTGCTCGGCAGGCCCAGCCTGCGGGCCGCGGAGGAAGCGCTGCGGCGGTGGATGAACGCCGCCGCCCTGGTCCGTCCCGGGCCCGCCGGCGGCAAGGTCGTCGTGACGGCCGATCCTGCCCTCACGGTCGTTCAGGCGCTGATCCGGTGGGACGCGGCCACGCATGCCGACCGTGAGCTGGCGGAGCGGGAAGAACTGCGCTTCCCGCCTGCGGTCCGGATCGCTTCCCTGACCGGCGCGCCGGACGCTATCGCGGAGCTGCTTAGCTCGGTCCGCCTGCCGCAGCACGCTGACGTGCTCGGCCCCGTCCCGGCCGAGCATGACGATCCGGCCGCGCGGGGAGCCGGCGAGATCGTGCGTTACCTGGTCAGAGTGCCCTGGCCGGAAGGCACCGCGCTGGCCGTCGCACTCCGCGGCGGCCAGGCTGAGCGCAGCGCGCGGAAGAGCCAGGGACAGGTCCGACTTCACCTCGACCCGGCCGAGCTGATCTGACGCCACGCCGCTGAGGCCGTAAGGTGCATGGGTGGCAAGTTCAAGCCAGAGGCCGGGCGGACCCCAGGACGCCCTGCAGCGCCGAGAAAGGATCGCGGCCGCTCACGTGGCTGACCTCATGCGCGGTGACCAGGAAAGCGCCCAGGGACGCAGAAGGCTGCCTTCGGTGCGGCTGGCGCCCCGCGACGAGCTGGCCGGGATGGCCCGGGTTGCACCGCTGCTGCGGGCGGCCAGGGATGTTGGCCAGTGGGCGGAGCGAGCGGCCAGCCTGAGCGCCGAAGGCGAGCTGACGCCCGACGCGGTGGCCGCCGCGGCGACCGCGCTTGACCTGGCGCCCCGAGAGGTCGCGGCGGCCTGGCTGGTGGTCAACGCCACCGGGAAGCTGGCCGGGCCCGAGAGCGGCGCGCCGGGGCTGGGAGCGGTGCTGGCCCGCGGGGAGACCGAGGCGGTCCTGCGGGTCTGGGACGCGGCGCTGGCGGCCGTGCTCGGCTCCGAGGAGCTGGACGGCATCGCGACCGCGCTGTACACGGTGGGCGGCCCGGTCGGGATGGACGGACTGTTCGACGCCTACGCGTCCGCGGCAGGCACCCGCCGCCCGCCCGCCCAGCCGGCGCCCGCCCAGTCGGCGCCCGGCCAGCCAGCGCCCGACACGGCCGCGGCCGGCCAGGTCATCGTGCCCGGTCCGGCGGCTTCCGACCCGGCGTCCGACCCGGCGGAGGCACACGGCGCGGCGCTCTCGCTCGCCCTGGAGACGCTGGCCGATCTCGGAGTAGTCGAGCTCGGCACCGAGGACGGCGACGGCAGCCTGACCGTGGCGCTGTCGCCGCTCGGAACCTGGGGGGTGCACCGCAGGCTCCGCGCGCAGGGCTGGCATGTGCCGGTGCTCGGCGCCGTCAGGAAGGACGGTGCACAGGGACTGCTCGCCGCGCTCGCGAACTGCGACGCCGAAGATGGCGAGGCTGAGATCACGGCGTGGCTGGAGGTGCGCGAGCCGGCCGTGGCCGCGGCCGAGCTGATCGACGCCGCCGCCAGCGGATCGCCCGGCCAGCGCGGTGCTGCGTTCGCCGTCCTGGACCGGATCGGGCTGCCCGCGCTCGACCAGGTCCGCGGCGCGCTCGACCGGCCGCTGCTCCGAGCCCACGCGGCGGTCTGGCTGATCGAGCACGGCGAGGAGGCGCACCTCGACCCGGCTGACCGGACCTGGCTGCTGGTCGACCTCGGGGCCGGCCTGCTGGAAGAGGCGAGTGCCCAGGACGTCGTCGCCGAGCTGCTGCCGGATCTGCCGGCCAAGGACCAGGCCGAGATCGTCGCCAGGCTCTGGGAGGTGAGCCATCCGGGAGTGACCAGCTTCCTGACCGCGCTCGGCGACCACCACCCCGATCCGGCCGTGGCGAGGGCGGCGCGCAAGGCTGCCTTCAAGGCACGGTCACCAGCCGCCGCAACCGACTGACCAGCCGTCGCCAGCCGCGGCGCGAAGCAGCCGCGCCAGGGCCGGCAGCTCCGTGCGGCGGCGCCGGCCAGGCCAAGTTCGTAGACTGGATCAGCCGTCACCCGCGCGCCGACGCACGGGATCGAGTACTGGAGGACAACGCCGGTGAGTATTAAGCCGATCCGCCTGTTCGGAGATCCCGTGCTCCGCACGCCGGCCGATCCGGTGACTGACTTCGACGCCGAGCTGCGCAGGCTGGTCGCTGACCTGACCGACACGATGCGGGACGCCCCCGGCCTCGGGCTGGCCGCCCCGCAGATCGGCGTCGGCCTGCGGGTCTTCACGTACTACGTGGATGACGAGGTCGGCCACCTGATCAACCCCGACCTCGATCTTTCAGCCGACGAGGAGACCGACGACGAGGGCTGCCTGTCCTTCCCTGGCCTGGCTTATCCGACCAAGCGGTCCTTCGGCGTGGTGGCCAAGGGGTTCAACATGCACGGCGAGCCGGTCACGATCGAGGGCAGCGGGCTGCTGGCCCGGTGCGTGCAGCACGAGACCGACCATCTGGACGGAGTCCTGTTCATCGACCGGATCGACCCCGAGCAGCGCAAGCTGGCGATGAAGGAGATCCGCGCCGCCGAGTGGTGGGGCGAGAAGGTACCGGCCGTGAAGATCTCACCGCACCTGATGCACGGCCAGGCGCTGTAGCCGATGCGGCTGGTCTTCGCTGGCACGCCGCAGGTAGCGGTGCCGTCGCTCGAGGCGCTGCTCGCCTCGTCCCATTCCGTGGCCGCGGTCCTGACCCGGCCGGATGCTCCGGCCGGACGCGGACTGCGGGTGACCGCCAGTCCCGTCGCCGAGCGGGCGCGGCAGGACGGAATCGAGGTGCTGCAGCCGCCGCGGCCTTCTGACCCGGCTTTCCTGGCCAGGCTGGCCGAGATCGAGCCGGACTGCTGCCCGGTCACCGCTTATGGCGCGCTGGTGCCTGGCGCCGCCCTGCGCATCCCGGTGCACGGCTGGGTCAACCTGCACTTCTCCGTGCTGCCCGCATGGCGCGGTGCTGCGCCGGTGCCGCACGCCATCCTGCACGGCGACGAGATAACCGGCGCGTCGACCTTCCGGCTTGTGGCCGAGCTCGACGCCGGACCCGTGTTCGGCGTGGTCACCGAGGTCGTCCAGGCATCGGATACGGCCGGTGACCTGCTGGGCCGGCTGGCCGCCTCCGGTGCGGAACTGCTCGTCGCGACCCTGGACGGGATCGAGTCGGGTGAGCTTGAGGCACGGCCCCAGCCACCTGGCGGCGTCAGTCTCGCGCCCAAGCTCGGCCGCGCGGACGCGAGGGTGAACTGGAAGCAGCCTGCGATGGCCGTCGACCGGCTGGTGCGGGCTTGCACTCCGGCGCCCGGGCCGTGGACGACGCTGAACGGGGCGACCGTCAAGATCGGGCCGGTGACCAGGTCGGGCGCCCCGGACTCCGGCGGGCCAGGGCTCTTTGCGGGAGACGGACTGTCCCCCGGCGAGGTGCGCGTGCTGGGCTC